>DASYTD010000205.1:0-2251 GCA_036002655.1 Gemmatimonadales bacterium | reverse complement strand
ACCTCCACGGCGCGGGACGCACCCGATCCGTGAGGTACCAGCATGACGGTCCAGCGCCGCTCGGCGTGTTTCTTCTTCATATGGGGATGCAAACATAAGACTTGGCGCACGAGTCCGTCAAATCGCGCGATGTGCGCCCCGTCACCGTTTTTGGGGCAGGCGTCCTAAGCGGCGTCGTCCTTGGGAAATAGCGGGGGCGGTTTGGCAACCCGCTGCCGGCCGACCGAAACCTGCGCGAGATCCGTGAGGCGCACGTCGCCCAGCGCGCGCGGCGCGCCGAGGGCGCTCCACATCTCCTCGGCCTTGGCGGGGATGAACGGCAGCGCGAGCACCGCGAGTCGGGTCACGGTGCGCACGAGATCGACCAGCACGCGATCGAGCTCGGCATCACGCTGGTCCTTGGCGAGCTTCCACGGCGCCGTCTCGGCGACATACGCGTTGGCGCGGTACGCGAGCTCGATCACGTGCGCCGCCCCCTGCTGCAATTGGTGCGCGTCCATCGCGCGCGTGTACTCCGCCAGCGTCGCTCGCGCCGCGCGCTCGAGCGGTGTGTCGCCGTCGCTGCGCGAATCGTCGGGCACGATGCCGCCGCGATAGCGCTGCACCATGGGGAGCGCCCGCGAGACCAGATTGCCGAACGTGTCGGCGAGGTCCGCGGTGTAGCGCGCGTCGAAGCGGTCCCAGGTGAAGTTGCCGTCGCCCTCGAACCCGACTTCGCGCAGCAGGAAGTAGCGCAACGCGTCCGCGCCGTGCCGCTCGATCGCCGCGTCGAGACTCACGGCCGTGCCCGCGGTCTTACTCATCTTCGTGCCTTCCCATTGCACGTAGCCGTGCCCCCACACCAGACGTGGCAGCTCGAGGCCGGCGGCCAGCAGCATCGCCGGCCAGATCACGCAATGAAAGCGGGTGATGCCCTTGCCGATCACGTGCAGGTCGGCCGGCCACAGCCGCTCGTAGCCGGGCTCGGGGAATCCGGTCGCGGACAAATAGTTGATCAGCGCGTCGAACCAGACGTACACGGTCTGGTCGGGATCCCCGGGGAAGGGAATGCCCCACGGCAGCCGCTGGCGCGATATGGAAACGTCCTGGAGTCCGTCCTCGAGCAGCCGCACCACTTCGTTGCGCCGGATCGCGGGCTCGACCCGCAGCACACCGGTCGCGATCAGCTGCAGCAGCCGCTGGCTGTAGGCGCTGAGCCGGAAGAAATGGTTGCGCTCTTTCGTCGCGATGAGATCGAGGGTGGGATGCTCGATGCAGTGGCCGTTGACGATCTGCGCCGGCTGCTTGAATTCCTCGCAGCCCGTGCAATACAGCCCTTCGTAATCGGCGACGTACAGATCTTCCGGACGCTGCTGTTGAATGCGCTCGAGCAGCGCCACGACGCCGCGCACGTGGCGCGGCTCGGTCGTGCGCACCCAATCATCATTGCTGCACTCGAGCCGGCGCCAATAGTCGGCGAACGTGGTCGCCATGCGGTCCACCCACTCCCGCGGCGTGACGGTGGCCCGCGCCGCCGCCTGAATCACGGACTGGCTGTGCTCGTCCATGCCCATGAGGAAGTGGACCTGATCGCCCCGCAGCCGGTGGTAGCGGGCGATGCAGTCCGCGCCGACTTTCTCCAAGGCGTGCCCCAGGTGGGGATCGCCGTTGGAGTAATCAATGGCGGTCGTGAGATAGAACTTTGCCCCCCCCACTACACCCGCAGCTGGTCGAGCGTGACGACGCGCGTCGTGCCGGCGTCCGAGCGGAGGGTGACGCGCTCGCGGAAGATGTCCACGGAGACCACACGCTCGTTCCCCTCGGACGTCTTCAGCGTCTTTCCTTCTTTAGGGAAGCGCTTGCGCTGCTGAACATAGAAGTCGTGCTCGTAGTGGAGGCAGCAGAGCAGGCGGCCGCAGGGCCCGGAGATTTGCACGGGATTGAGCGACAGCCCCTGCGCCTTGGCCAGCGACAGGCTCACCGGCCGTCCCTCAGGTAACCAGCTCGAGATGCACAGCTGCCGCCCGCACCGCCCGATGCCGTCGAGTCGCTTGGCTTCGTCCCGCGCCCCGATCTGCCGCAGCTCGATGCGCGTCCGGAACAGACCCGCCAGGTCGCGCACGAGCGCCCGGAAGTCCACCCGTTGCTCGGCGGTGAAGTAGATCGTCAGCTTGCGGCGATCCCACTGCCATTCGGCGTCCGATACCTTCATCGGGAGCGTGTGCTGCCGGACGCGGTCGCGCACGGTGCGCCGGACTTCCTCTTCGTTCTC
>DASYTD010000204.1:0-9700 GCA_036002655.1 Gemmatimonadales bacterium | reverse complement strand
ATTCGCTCGATTCGCGCCGAGTACCGCGTGTCGCCCAAGACCAAGCTCCGAGCCACGATCGTGGCGCGGGGCAACGACCGCGCGGCGACGTTCGACGGCGAGCGCGATACGATCGTGCGGCTGGGACAGCTCGAGAGCCTCGCGCTCGACGGGGGGGGCGCGCCGCAGGGCGTGGGCGCGCACGCCGTGTTCGGCGACGGCAGCGAAGTCGTCGTCGCGCTGGAGGGTACCATCGATGTACAGCAGGAGTGCCGCCGCCTGTCCGCTGAGCTGGGCAGGCTCGACCAGCAGCTCAAGGGCCTGGCCGCGCGGTTGACCAACGAGAGCTTCGTCTCGCGCGCGCCGCAGGACGTGGTGGCCCGCGAGCGCGAAAAGGAAAAGGCATGGCGCGACCAGCGCGACGTCCTGGCCGGCAAGCTCAAGTCATTGGGCTGTTCGTAGCCCTGCTGCTCGCGTGCGCGAGCGTCGGCGACCCGCCCGGCGGGCCGCCGGATGTCGCGCCGCCCAAAATCATCGCCGTGAAGCCCGAGTCGGGCGCCGTCCTCGCCAACTTGAAAGACGCCGCCCTGATCCAATTCGACGAAGTGATTGATGAAATGCCGAGCGGCGGCGGCTCGACCACACGGGGGAGCGGGCTCGAGCGGCAAGTGCTGCTCTCACCCGTCGCCGGTCCGGTGCGCGTCGGCTGGCATCGCACCAACGTCACGGTGAAACCGAAGGAAGGATGGAAGCGCCGCGTCTATCGGCTGGAAATCCTGCCGGGCTTTATGGACCTGCGCCGCAACCGCCTCGACTCCGCCAAGACCATCCTCTTCTCGACGGGTCCAGAGATCGGCCACGCGCGCATCGGCGGCATCGCGCTGAAGTGGTCGGAGCAAAACATTCTCGCTCGCGCGCTGATCGAGGCAGTGCCGCTGCCCGACAGCGTCGGCTACTTGACCATGGCCGATTCCGGCGGCCAGTTCAACATCCAGAACTTGCAGCCGGGGCGCTACATCGTGTATGCGACGAACGACGAGAATGGCGACCGGCATCGCGGCTTGCGCGAGGCGTTCGATTCCGTCGAGGTGACGCTCGATTCGAGCACCAACGTCGCGCTGTACACGTTCGTGCACGACACCACGCCCCCACGGCCGCGCACCGCGACGTACGTGGATTCGCTTTCGGTGCGCGTCGAGTTCAGTCAGGTCCTCGATCCGACGATCTCGCTCGACACCGCCCACGTGCACGTGCTCGAGCTGCCCGATTCGACGCCGGTCGCCATCGCGCAGATCGTGACGCAGCGCCAATTCGATTCGCTCACCACCGCCGCGCGCGCCAAAGCCGACTCCGTGGCAGCGGCGGCCCCGCGCGACACGGGGGCGGCCGGAGGGGTGCCACCGCCGCGCATCCACCCGACGGTCCCGCCACCGCCGGGTGCGGCCGGCCGAGCCAAGGCACCTGTGGACACAGCGCTCGTGCGGCAGCTGCTCGCGCGCCGTCCTGTACCATCTGACAAAATCGTCATACGGATGGCGCAGCCGCTGAAGGCCGAAACGCGCTATGTCGTGCGGATCGAAGACGCGACGAACCTCGTCGGAAAGAAGGGCGGTGGCCAAGTCAGCTTCTCCGTGCCGAAACCCACCCCTGCGGACACCACGCGCCGCGCACCGCCCACGCGTCCATGATAGATCCCCGGCGCCAGCTCCCTTCGATCGAGGCGCTGCTCGCCGGTCCGGGCGTCGCGTCGCTGCTCGCCGCCCACCCCCGCGCCTTGGTGGTGAAAGCGGCGCGGGAGGCGGTGGACGCCGCGCGCGTGAACGGTGGCGCGCCGCCCGTCGAGGGATGGGACGCGGCGGTCCGCGCCGCGGTTGTGCGGCTCGCCGTTCCGTCGCTCGCGCCGGTGATCAACGCGACGGGCGTCGTGCTGCACACGAACCTGGGTCGAGCGCCGCTCGCACCCGCCGCGGTCGCGGCACTCACCCGCGTGGCGCAGGGCTACTCCGCGCTCGAGTACGATGTGGGCCGCGGGACCCGCGGGTCGCGTCATGCGCATTGCCGCGATCTGCTCGTCGAGCTCACCGGAGCCGCCGACGCGCTGGTGGTGAATAACGCCGCCGGGGCGTTGCTGCTGGCATTGAGCGCGTTGGCGCGTGGTGGCGACGCGATCGTGTCGCGCGGCGAGCTGGTAGAAATCGGGGGATCGTTCCGGATCCCCGACATCATGGCCCGGTCCGGCGCAAAAGTGGTCGAAGTCGGCACGACCAACCGCACGCATCCCAATGACTATGAGCGCGCGCTGACGGCTGACAGCAGGGTGCTCCTCAAGGTCCACCGCTCCAACTTTCAGGTCACCGGCTTCACCGCCGACGTCGCCGTCGTCGAGCTGGCGGAGCTCGCGCACAAGCGTGGCATCGCGTGCGTCTACGACCTGGGCAGCGGCCTCCTGATGAACCTCTCGAATTGGGGCCTGAGTGGCGAGCCGACGGTGTCTGAAGGGGTCGCGGCGGGCGCGGATCTGGTCGCGTTCAGCGGGGACAAGCTGCTGGGCGGACCGCAGGCGGGGATTCTCGTCGGCAGCGAAGCCGCGATCGCGGCGTGCCGCGCCGATCCCATCGCGCGGGCGGTACGCGCCGACAAGCTGACGTTGGCGGCGCTCGAGGCCACGTTGGCGCTGTATCGTGAGCCCGAAATTGCCAGAAAGGAAATCCCGGTATTGAGAATGCTGACAGAGAGCATGGAGAGCATTCGCAACAGAGCCGAACGACTCGGAGGTCAGTTGATCGAAGGTGACTCCGAGGTGGGCGGTGGTTCTTTCCCGGGGGCGAAGCTCAAGACCTGGCTCGCGGGATTCCCAGACGAGAAGCTCGCCGAGCGGCTGCGGGCCAACGATCCGCCGATCATCGCGCGCGTGGCGGGCAGTCGGGTACTCCTCGACGCGCGCACAATCTTCCCCGAGCAAATCGATACGGTTATCGCCGCGCTGACGGCTGATGGCTGACGGCTCAAATCGCGCGGTCTTCCTCGATCGCGACGGCACAATCGTCGAAGATCTAGGATTTCTGCACGAGCCCGGGAAGGTCAAGCTGCTGCCGGGCGCCGCCGACGCGATCCGGCGGCTGAACGAACACGGTTACCTCGTCATCGTCGTCAGCAATCAATCCGGAATCGCACGCGGTCTCTATACCGCCGCGGACTACACCGCCGTGCAGCGCCGCCTCGGCGAGCTGCTCATGGCACATGACGCGCACCTCGACGGGTCATACTTCTGTCCGCATTACCCGGAGATCACGGGCCCGTGCGACTGCCGCAAACCGGGTCCGAAGTTGTTCAAGGAAGCGCAAGCCGCGCTCGACATCGACTTTAGGCGGTCCTGGTGGGTCGGCGACCGGCTGTCGGACGTGCAACCCGCCTTCACCCTTGGCGGCCACGGAATTCTGGTTGCGACCGGGGAGGGCAACCTGCATCAAGGTCAGGCTCGGGCGAGCGGTGTGATGGTCGTCGCTGACCTGGCGAGCGCGGCTGACGAGATTTTGCGGCTCAAACCCACAGGCTAAAGCCTGTGCTCGGCATTCATTGTTGTGTGGAGGTTTGGGACCCCCAATATTGAGCCGTCTCGAATCCCGTCTGCAAAAGGAGCTTCTTGTGCGAGCCGCTGCCACCGCCCTTGCCGCCCTTGCTGTCCTCGCAGTCCCTGCCTCGAGCCAGATTCCGATCCGCCTGGGGCAGACGCTCACCGGCCGGCTGGTCCAAACCGACCAGAAGTTCTCCGATGGCTCGCGCTACAAGATGTACGCGTTCGTCGGCAACAAGGGCGATAGCGTCGCGGTGGACCTCATGTCCGACGACTTCGACGCGAACCTGCTGGTCGCCGATGCGTCCGGCAATTCACTGGCGCGCAACGACGACAGCGGCGAGAAGTGCAACGCGCGGCTGACGTTCGTCCCCCCGGCGACGGGCAACTATCGGGTCTACGCGAATTCGAGCGCGCAGGCCGAGCTGGGAGAGTACAAGATCACGCTGGCGCGGGGTGCCGCCCGCGCAGCGGCGGATACGGTGTGCCGCGGCTTCGGCCGGGTGGCGGGCATGATCGAAGTCGGGCAGACGGTCACCGGCTCGCTCTCCTCGGACGATCCCGAATTCACCGGCGATTCGACCTACTTCGAGCGCTGGATCCTGCCGGTCAAGGCGTTCCAGGCGTTCACCGTCGATCTCGAGTCGGACGACTTCGACTCCTACCTCCTGCTCACCCGCGGCCGCGGCGACAAGCTGGTCGAGAACGACGACGGCGGCGGCGACTGCAACGCGCGGCTCGTGTACACGGCCCAGGACGATCATCCGCTCCGCGTCGTGGTGAATACGGCCTCCCGGCCGCGGCGCCAGACGGGCCGTTTCACACTGCGCGTCACGGAAGGCGAGTCCACGACGGAGACCAAGGGCAACTGCCGCTTCACCGCGACGGCCAGCACCAGCACGGCCCAGGTCATGCAGGCGAGCAACCTGGCTCAGAACGCGTCGATCGCCACGATTCGCGCTGGCGAGACGGTCAACGGCTCGCTGACCAGCAGCGATTCGCTTTATCCCGACAACAGCTATTTCAAGTTCTATCAGTTCACGGCGGCTGGTCCGCGCGACACCGTCACAATCGATCTCTCGTCCGATGATTTTGATCCTGTGCTGATCATCCGCGGCGATGACCTGGACGCCTCCATAATCAACGACGACGGCGGGCCTGGCTGCTCGGCACGCGTGTCGCGCGCGTTCCCGAGCCGCGGCCCCTACCGGATCCTCGTGAACACGACGGCGTCGCCCGAGCGCCAGACGGGCCGATTCTCGCTGTCCATTACCCGGGGCACGAAACCGGTGCAGGAGCGCGGCAATTCCGATTGCCAGCCGCCCCAGGGCACGGGGGACGCTGCGCAGACCCGCGGCAACACGTCGTCGCGGAGTATTGCGGTGGGCCAGACGCAGCAAGGCACGCTGACGCGCAATGACGTGCTGCTCAACAGCGACAGCACCTACGCGCAGCCCTGGACGATCCAGGGCCGTACCGGCCAGACGATCACCATCGACCTCGAGTCCGACGCGTTCGATGCGTATCTGTTCTTGCGCGGCCCCGGCATCTCCGGCGGACGGGACTTTCAGGACGATGACTCGGGCGGCAGCTGTCACGCCCGGCTCACGGCGACGTTCCCGCGGACCGGCGAGTACGAGATCGTCGTGAATACGGCCGATCACTACGCTACCGGGGCGTTCGCGCTGAGCGTCACGAGCGGTTCGAAACCGAAGTCGGTCGCGCGGTGCAGTCGTAGCAATCAGTGACAGAACAGCCGGTTCGGGTCGCCGTGCTCGTATCGGGCGGCGGCACGAACCTGCAGGCCCTCCTCGATGCCCTCCACGATTCCCCCATCGCGCGCGTCGCGCGCGTGATCTCGAACCGGCCCGATGCCGGCGCGCTCGCGCGCGCGCGGCGGGCCGCGGTGCCGACGACCATTCTGCGGGATCCCAGTGACCCGGCCGAGCTGCTCGCGGCACTCGGCGACGCACAGCTCGTGGTGCTGGCCGGCTATCTGAAGCTCGTCCCCGCGTCGGTGGTCTCGCGCTTTCGGGGACGCATGATCAACATCCACCCCGCCCTCCTGCCAGATTTCGGCGGCCCCGGGATGTACGGACACTACGTGCACGAGGCCGTGCTGGCGAGCGGCGCCAAAGAATCGGGCGTCACGGTACACTTCGTGGACGAAGTCTTTGACCGCGGCGAGATCATTGCGCAGGAGCGGGTGCGTGTCGCGCCTGGTGACACTCCCGACTCGCTGGCGTCGCGGATTTTGGAAGCGGAGCATCGATTGTTGCCGAAGGTGGTTCTGGACCTCGCGAAGGAGATCGCATGAGTACAACAACGGCGGTCAAACTGCAAAGGCGGCGGTCAAACACCAAAGGCGGCGGTCGGAACGGTCGCGCCCGTCGCAGTTGCTTCTTGACCGACGCAGTTGCTCCTTGACCGTCGCAGTTGCTTCTTGACCGCCCCATGAGAGCTCTACTGTCCGTATCCGACAAACGCGGCTTAGTCGACTTCGCCCGCGCGCTCGTCGAGCTCGGCTGGGAGATCGTGTCGACCGGCGGCACGGCGGAGGTGCTGCGCCGCGAAGGCATTCCGGTCGTCCTGGTTGAAGAAATCACAGGCTTTCCGGAGATGATGGATGGGCGGGTAAAGACGTTGCATCCGAAAGTGCATGGAGCCCTATTAGCAAGAAGAGATAACTCCGGCGATGTCGCGGCGATGCAGCAGCACGGCATCACCCCGATCGATCTCGTCGCGGTGAATCTCTATCCGTTCCGCGAAACGGTCGCAAAGCCCGAGACGACATTCGCGCAGGCGATCGAGCAGATCGATATCGGCGGCCCGTCGATGTTGCGCTCGGCCGCGAAGAACCACGCGGCGGTGATCGTAATCGTGGATCCGGATGACTATGCGAGAGTGATCGAGGATTTGAAGGTTGGCGAGGTTGACGAGGATAAACGGCGAGCGCTCGCGGCGAAAGTGTTCGCCCACACCGCCGCGTACGACGCCGCGATCCTCGGCTATCTGTCGCGTTCGCAGGAAGCGCTGCCCCCGACGCTGAGCCTGGTGCTCCAGCAACTGCAGCCGCTGCGCTACGGCGAGAACCCGCACCAGCGCGCCGCGCTCTACGTGACCGATGAGTCCGGCATCCGCAACATGCACCAGCTGCACGGCAAGGAGCTGTCGTTCAACAATCTGCTGGATGTGGATGCCGCGGTCATGGCGGTAGCGCCGTGGCAAGGCGGCAAAGACACGCGCGCGGCCTGCGTCATCATCAAACACACGACGCCCTGCGGCATCGCCCTGGGACGCAACGCCGCCGATGCCTACGCCCGCGCGCTCGCGACCGACCGCACGTCGGCATTCGGCTCATGTGTAGCGTTCAACACCGTCGTGGACCGCGCCGCCGCCGACGCGATGCGCGAACTCTTCGTGGAAGTCGTCGTCGCGCCGCGCGTGGATGCCGACGCGCTGGCGGTGTTCAAGGAGAAAAAGAATCTGCGGGTGGTGGAGCTACCGCGGCTGGCCGACGAGCCCACGCTCGATTACAAGCGGGTGCGCGGCGGCTTTCTCGTGCAGGATCGCTTCCGCTATAGGGGCGGCGGCGTCTCCGACGAATCCAAGTGGCAGGTCGCGACCACGCGCCGGCCGACCGATGCGCAATGGAACGATTTACGATTCGCCTGGGCCGCGGTGGGCCCCATCAAGTCGAACGCGATCGTCCTCGTGCGCGACGAAGCCGCGATCGGCATTGGCGCGGGCCAGATGAGCCGTGTGGACGCGTCGTTCCTGGCCGTTCATAAGGCGCGGCAGCAGGGCCACGACCCCCGGGGCGCGGTGCTGGCGAGCGACGCCTTCTTCCCCTTCCCCGATGGCGTGGAGGAAGCGGCGGCCGCCGGGGTCAGCGCCATCATCCAGCCGGGGGGGTCCGTGAAGGACGCCGACGTCATTGCGGCGGCGGACCGGCTCGACCTTTCCATGATCCTGACGGGTATACGGCAGTTCCGTCACTAGATTACTTGGGCCTATGACGACCACCTATCCCAGTCGCACGAGCGTTCCGAGCCGGAGCGTCGGATACGCACCTACCGCGCCTGTCAGCGCCGTGCGTCCGCCGTATCTCATGGCGGCCGGCGTCTCCGTCGGCGCGTTGATCCTCTACATCCTCACGCTCGCGCCGACGACGCAGTTCTGGGACACGTCGGAGTACATCGCGGCGGCGTACACGCTCGGCATCCCGCATCCGCCCGGCAACCCGCTGTTCGTGCTGATGGCGCACGTGTGGGGATTGATTCCCATGGTCTCGGGCTACGCGCAGCGTATCAATCTCTTCGCCGCCGTCACGAGCGCCGTTTCGGCGGGCTGCTGGTTCCTGATCGGCGAACGCTGGCTGCGCTCGTTCGTGCCGGCGCTGTGGCCGCGGCGTCTGACCGCGCTGGCCGGCGCGCTCGTCTCCGCGACCGCGTTCACGGTGTGGAATCAGTCGGTGGTAAACGAGAAGGTCTACACGCTGAGCCTGCTGTCGATCGCGCTGATTCTCTGGCTCATCGTCCGCTGGGACGACCAGCCCGCCGGCGAAGCGCACGATCACCATCTGCTGCTGATCATCTATCTGCTCGCCCTGACCGCCACGAATCACATGATGGGCGTGCTGGTCGGACCGGTGGTCATGGTGCTGCTCTACCCGCCCTTGAAGAAGCAACGGCCGGTTTCGGACGAAGAGCGGCGCATCGAATGGTCGCAGTTTCTCGTCTTCACGAGCGTCTGGCTGCTGCTGCTGTCCCTGGGACTCGAGAGCGCGGCACCGATCATCGGCGCGGGCATCCTGTTTCTCGCCGCTGTCGCCTACGCGCTGTTCGTCGCGGGCAACGTCTCGTTCGCGGTGGCCGCATTGCTCGTCGCGGTGGTCGGCCTATCGGTGTACACCTATCTCCCGATTCGCGCGGCCTTCTATCCGCCCATCAACGAAGGCGAGCCGACGAACTGGCAGGCACTGTGGGCGGTGCTCACGCGCCAGCAATACGGCAAGCCGTCCATCTTCGATAATCCGACGCAGGCGCCCGGCATGACGAACCCGGGCCACACGATCGATCTCTATTGGGCGCAGCTGGTCAACTACTGGCAGTACTTCAGCTGGCAGTTCGGCCACGATTGGTCGGAGCGCGCGCAACGGCTGCTCGCGGCGCTGTTCGCGCTCCTCGGTATCGGCGGCGCGGTGCGCCACTGGCGGGCCGACAAGCGCACCGCGCTCGCGATGACGCTGCTCGTGTTCACGTTCACCTTTGCGCTGGTCTTCTATCTCAATTTCAAGTACGGCTACTCGCTGCATCCGGAGGCCTCCCTCGCGCAACACGAGGTGCGCCAGCGCGACTACTTCTTCATCTGTTCGTTCGCGGTCTGGGGCATCTGGGTGGGCATGGGGCTGGCGTCGCTCATCGAGTGGGTGAGCGACGCGTTCCGCGAGCGCCAACCGGACGAAGCACGCCGCTGGCTGTACGGCACGCCGCTGTTGGCGCTGGCGCTGATCCCGCTGCTCGGCAACCGGCTGACCGCGTCGAGAAAGGGCGAGACGCTGGCCCGCGACTTCGCCTACGACCTGCTCCAGTCCATGGAGCCGTACGGCGTGCTCGTCACCGCGGGCGACAACGACACCTTCCCGCTGTGGTACGCCCAGGAAGTGGAAGGCATTCGCCAAGACGTCACGGTCGTCAATCTGTCGCTCGCCAATACCGACTGGTATCTGCGGCAGCTGCAGCGGCGGCCGATTGTGCCGTTCGACTCGACGCGCGCTCCCGCGATCTATCGCGGCAGGCAGTGGCCGATGCCGACCGGCCGGCTGCTGAGCTTCACGGACGAACAGCTCGCGGGGCTCGAGCCGTACTACATCCTCGAGCAGAAGCGCCTGGCGCGCCTCGGTCCGATCGACGTGACGCTCGATCCGCAGCTGCTCGGCCGGCCCTACCTCGAGCGCGCCGATGTGGTGGTGCTCCAGGTGATCAAGGATCAGATCGGCAAACGGCCGATCTACTTCTCACGCACCGTCGGGCTGTATGGCGATCAGTTCGGATTCACGGGCCGGCTCGAGGGCCACGGCTTCGCGCGGCTGCTGCGCGAGCACGAGCTCGTGCCGTCGGACAGCATCAAGGGCATTCAATCGCT
>DASYTD010000203.1:0-9149 GCA_036002655.1 Gemmatimonadales bacterium | reverse complement strand
AGCTCGCGGGCGTGGCCGCCGCGCTCGAGCGCCTGGAGAAAATAGGCGCGCGCGTCTTCCATGGCGCCGGTGCGAAGCGCCAGTCCGCCCATGGTATTCAGCGCTTCGCCTGCCAGCACGTCGTTGCCCATGTCGCAGGCGACTTTGTAGCTGCGGTTACAGAGCTCGCGCGCCCGCGCCGATTCGTTGCGGTGATGGAGGACGACGGCTAGGCGGCGCAGCGCCTCAGCCAGGATGGCTTTCTCTCCCGACCGCTCAGCGGTCGAGATGGCGTCTTGGTACAGGTGGATTGCTTCGGGAATGCACGCGGCCCGCTCCCGGCCACGCGCTTCGTGCAACAGGTCGCTCGCACGCCGAACTGGTGCTCTAGGGCCCGCTTGGCCTGGACCGGGGACTGCAACCGCAGTCATCTGCTCCCAGCTCTCCTGCTCCCTGCTCCCTTCCATTACCATGCGACTACGTAATCGGAGAAGTGATTGACTTTACCTGTGACCTGCTTGCTGAACAGATTGTCGAACGACAGCAGGTAATAGAGGATGTTGAGATTCTCGTCCGTGTACGCGATCCGCTTGGGCAGCAGCTTGCCCAGCAGGTTACAGTTCGCGTAGCTCATCGTGAGCGCGGCGGGCGCCAGGAACTGCAGCCCCTCGGGCTGGAACCTGACGGCGTTCACCCCCCGGCCAGTCGGCGCGGTCATCGTGATTGTCGTCGGGCTGGTCAGCGCGCCGGGCGGGATCACCAGCTTGTGCGGCCCCGCGCTGATCGTGCCGCCCAGGAGCCCGATCGTCTGAGTGGACGACGCATAGGGAAGGTCCGAGCACTTCAGCAACCCCGTTGGCCCAAGCAACGCGCCGATGAGACTCGCCTCTGGTACCGGAGCCTGAACAGCGGTGGGTGTGTGGTCGCCGCATCCCAGTGCAAGCGACAAGCACAGCGCGACGACGAGGGCGCGAGTGGCCTTCATTATGTCTTTCTTCTCCTCTAGGGCGTAGCGATGGCGGGGTGGCCACGGGACCTACCGAGGTACACGATGGGACTTTTACGGGGTCAATTCAGTGAGAGATGTCACAAAGCGACAGTTGGGGACCTTTTCGGTGCCAGCACGAGTGATTTGCGCCGTAAGCTACCGCAGGACAGTTTCGACCCCCTATGCCCGACTGGGCCAGCTGGGCGCAACTGATCGTGCGCTACCGCGGCCTCGTGCTCGTCACGTGGCTGGTGGCAGCCGGCCTGCTGCTCCCCGCCTCCCGACGGGTCACCCAATCCCTCGACGTCACCGCGCGAGTGCGCGGCAGCGAATCGGCCGCCGTCGATAGCGCGCTGCGGACTCGCTTCGACTCCCCCTACTCCAACTGGGCCGCGCTCGTGATCACCGGCGGTGGTGTACCGTCCGACAGTGCCGGCCGGTCGTTGCTCCGCACCATCAGCGATTCGCTGCAGCGCGTTCCCGGTGTGACCCGCACGTTGTCGTGGCTCAACCGGTCCGACACTATGTTCGTCGGCCGAGACGGCATGTTCCTGGTCGTTGGCCTCGAGGCCGATCGCTCTCCCGATGCGCTCATGGCGACGCTGCACGCCGCGCGCGATACGTTGCAGCGCGCCTTGCGACACCACACCCCTGGCCTCACCATGCGCTGGACCGGATTCCTGCCGGTCAACTATGACTTGCGGCGCACCGGCTCCGCCGACGTCGCCGTGGCAGAAACGCGCGCGCTTCCGCTCACGCTCGTGCTGCTCCTCTGGGCGTTCGGTGCGGTCATCGCCGCGCTGCTTCCCCTGCTCGCGGGGTTCACCGCCATCGGCATGGCGCTCGGCGTGACGGTGCTGCTGGCGCGACTTACGCCGCTTTCCATCCTGCTGGTCAACGTGGTCACGATGATCGGACTTGGCCTGGGAATTGACTACGCGTTGTTGATGGTGAGCCGCTTTCGCGAGGCCATTGCCGCCGGACATTCCCCCGCGGAGGCGGCCGCGGTCGCCGCGGCGCAGGCGGGTCACACGATCGCGATTTCCGGGCTCACGGTGGTCATCGGCTTCGCGGCGCTGCTCGGCGTCCAGCTTACCGAGCTGCGCTCGATCGCCTGGGGCGGCCTCATCGTCACGCTCGTTTCCATGCTGATTGCGATGACGTTGCTCCCCGCGGTGTTGAGCGGCCTGGGAAGCGCAATCGAGCTGGGACGTGTGCGCCGCCGCATGGCAACGGTGCCGAGCCCGCGCTGGCAGGCGTGGGGTGCCTACGTGACGCGCCGCCCCTGGACCGTGCTCATCGTCGCGGGAGCGCCGATCGTGCTCCTCGCACTCCAGACGCTGCGACTGAATAGTGATGTCGAGTCGAGTGATTGGCTGCCGCGCGCCATGGAATCTGGGCAGGGCGTAGAGGACCTGAAGCGCATGGGCCGCCGCGCCGTCATCGCGACGATGCCGATGATCCTCGAGCTCCCGGCCGGCACGCTCCCCGCAGGCGAGAAATCGTGGCAGGCGATGCGACGTTTGGGCGATTGGATCACTGTGCAACCCGGCATCGCACGGGTGCGTTCGTTACCGGCGGTCGCCGGCGCGACGTGGAGTCCCGGCACCGCGTTGCTCCTCTCCCCCGACGCCCGCCACACCTTCATTAGCCGCGATCGCCGCGCCGTGATGCTGGACGTGCTCCCGCGCGAAGATGCCGACCGGCACGACCTCTCCCGCCTGATACAACGACTGCGCGGGGCCGATGCCGCCGCGCTCACCGGCCTCCCCGGCGCGCGCGTCCAGATCGGAGGCATCCCGGCATTCCACGTCGATTACGGCGCGGCCGTGAAGCGCCGTTTCGGAGTGATCGTCACACTCGCGATCACGGGTACGTTGCTGGCGCTGTTCGTCGGCTTCCGGTCGGTCCTCGTCCCGCTCAAAGCGGTTGCACTCAACCTGCTTTCGGTACTCGCCGCGCTCGGCGTGGTGGTGCTCGTCTTCCAGGACGGCCACGGGTACCAATGGCTCGGTCTCGACCGGCCGGTGGGTGGCGTATTCTCCAGCATCCCGTTGCTGGTGTTTTGTATCGTCTTTGGTCTCAGCATGGATTACGAGGTGTTCCTGGTGGCGCGGGTGCGCGAGGCGCGGCATGCCGGGTTGGCCGAGCGCGCCGCACTCGTGGAGGGCCTGGCGCGTACGGCCGGCGTCATCACGAGCGCCGCGGCGATCATGGTGGCCGTATTTGCGGCCTTCGCCCTCGGGCAGTTCGTGCTCGTCAAGATGCTGGGCCTGGCACTGGCGGTGGCGGTCGCGCTCGACGCCACCGTCGTCCGCCTGGCGATCGGGCCGGCGCTCCTTTGTCTCGCCGGTAAGTGGAACTGGTGGCCGGGCATGCCCGTGACCGGACCGGACCATGCGTGAGCGCGCGCTGCGTATCGTTCTCGTCGCGTTCGGCCTGATTGCGCTCGTCGGCGTCTACCCGCTGATGCGGCTGTGGCCCGCGGGGTGGCGCTGGCAACCCTATCACCCCGCCTACGAGCACATGATTACCGTGTTCTACGCGACACTGGGCCTCTTCCTTCTTATAGCAGCGCGCCGGCCGGCCCAGCACCGGAGCCTCATTCTGTTCGCGGGGTGGTCGAGCCTCGCCCATGGCGCCGTCATGGGGATCGACGCGCTGCGTATGAGCGGAGAACGCGGCCACCTGCTCGGCGACGTGCCGGCCCTCATCATCGCGGGCGCCCTGGTCCTGTTGCTCACGGCGCGGCAGCTGCCTTCCCATGTCGACTAACGGCGCCGCGGTGCTGCCGCCCGATATCCGGGAGCTCTACCCGTTCGAGAGCCATTACTTGCAGGTCTCGGGCGGTCACCGGATGCACTACCTGGACGAGGGCAGCGGTCCGCCGCTGCTGATGCTGCACGGCAATCCCACCTGGTCGTTCTACTACCGCCAGCTCGTGCAGGGACTGCGGGACCGGTATCGCTGCATCGTGCCCGACCACATCGGCTGCGGGCTCTCCGACAAGCCGCAGCAATGGAGCTATCGCATTGCCGATCACGCCGCGAACATCGCCACGCTGATCGAACGGCTCGATCTGCGTGACGCGACGCTCGTAGTCCACGACTGGGGTGGCCCGATTGGCTACCTTGCGGCGCTGCGCAGCTCGGAGCGGTTCCGCCGTTTCGTCGTCTTCAACAGCGCCGTCTTCCTGCTGCCGCTGCCCAAACTCCTGACGCTGTTGCGACTGCCGTTGTATGGCCCACTCGTCGTGCGCGGTCTCAACGGATTCCTCAGAACCGGATTGGCGACGAGCATCGCTAACCCGGCGCGGTTCACCCGCGCGGTGCGCGCCGGCTATCTCTTCCCGTACGACTCCTGGGCACATCGCGTCGCGATTCTGCGATTCGTGCAGGAGATCCCGCTCGAGGCCAAGCACCCGAACCGGCGACTCATGGACGAGCTCGATGGGCGCCTGAGCACACTCAGCAGCCGGCCGCACCTCGTGATGTGGGGACTGCAGGATCGTGTGTTTCATCGCGGCTTTCTCGAGGGCTGGCGGCAGCGCTTCCCCGCCGCGGAAATCCACGCGTTCGAGGACGCGTCGCATTGGGTGGTGGACGAAGTCCCCGAACGCATCGTCGCGTTGATGCGGGAATTCCTGGCCCGTGATTGACGACGCGAACTTCGCCGCCACGCTCACCGTGCGAGCGCGCGCGTCCCCGACGCAGCTCGCGCTGATCGAGCAGCACGGCGGCCGTATCACATTTGCCGACCTCGACCGGCTCACGAATCGATTCGCGAGCGGCCTGGCTTGGCAGGGTGTGCGGCGCGGTGACCGCGCGCTGTACATGCTGCGTCCCTCGATCGAGGGGTACGCGGTGTTCTACGCGCTGCTGCGCCTCGGCGCCGTGCCGGTGCTCATGGATCCGCGCATGGGGCTGCGCCGCTTGCTCGAGAGCATCACATCTGTTCGGCCGCGTGTGATGGTCGCCGTGCCACTGCTGCATGCTGTGCGAACCGTCATGCCGCGCGCGTTCAGCGGGGCCGAAGTGCTGATCACTGCTGGGTCACGTTGGTTTTGGGGGGGCGCGCGCTTGGCGGACTGTCTTGCCGCGGACGACGGATTCAGCAACGGGAGGACCGCGCCCAGCGATCCGTCATTCCTGCCGTTCACGTCCGGCTCGACCGGGCCGCCGAAGGGCGTGTTCTACGATCACGCGATGTTGCGTCAGCAAGTCGCGGTCATGCGTGATGTCTGCGATTGGCGCGAAGGGATGCGGGTCGTGATGGCGTACGCACCGTTCGTGTCCTATGCGGTCGCCGACGGGCTCACGGTCATCCTTCCGACAATGGATTTTTCGCGGCCGGCGGCGGCCGAGCCGGCGCGGATCGCCGCGGCGCTCAACGACTACCAAGCGCAGTGCGGTTTCGCCTCCCCGATCGTCTGGATGCATCTCGTCCGCTTCGCCGAGCGGCACGGGATCACGTTTCCGGCGTTGCAGCGCGCCGTGACCGCCGGAGCGCCGGTTGCGTCCGACTTGCATCGTCGGTTGCGGCCGCTCCTGCATCGCGAGGGACAGCTCTTCACGCCGTATGGCGCAACCGAGGCGATGCCGCTCACGACGACGGGCACCAAGGAGCTGGCCGCTACCTGGGAAATGACGCGGCAAGGGTTTGGGACGTGCGTCGGGAAGCCGCTCAGTAGTGTGGACATCTCGATCATCCGCGTGACGGACGAAGCCATTCCCGAATGGACCGCGGATCTCTGTGTTCCGGAGGGGGCGATCGGAGAGGTGGTCGTGGGCGGCCCGCTCACGAGTCCCAGGTACGACGCCCGACCCGATGAGACCGCACGCGCCAAGATCTCCCGTAATGGCCAGATCCTGCATCGCATGGGAGACCTGGGGCGGCTTGATGCCGACGGCCGCCTCTGGTTCTGCGGCCGCAAGGCGGATCGCATCGAGACACGCGGCGGCATGATCCCCTCGGTGCCGCTGGAGAACGTGTTCAACGAGCATCCAGCAGTATTCCGCACGGCCGTCGTCGGTGTGGGGCCGCGCGATGATCGGGCCGTCGTGGCCTGCGTAGAGCTCGAAGCCGGCGCGACGTTCACTCCGGCGCTCGCGGGCGAGCTCGATGCCCTGGCGCGGGGCACCTGCTTCGAGGGTGTGGTCTCGCGCTATGTGCCGCACCGCGGATTCCCCGTCGATGCGCGGCACAACTCCAAGATTCGGCACGATCAGTTGACCGCGTGGGCGGAACGCCAATGCGCGCGGTAGTCACGGGCGGCGCCGGTTTTCTGGGCAGCCACATCGTGGCGTTACTGCGCGCGCGCGGTGACGACGTGCGCGTCGTCGCCCGGCAGAACGGCACGGCATGCCATACCATTACCGCCGACGTGCGCGATGCGGCCGCGCTCGAGCGCGCGTTCCAGCACGCCGACGTCGTATACCACGTGGCGGGCAAGGTGGGCTTCTGGGGACCGTGGGAGGAATTCTGGTCGATAAACGTCGAAGGAACGCGGACCGTGCTCGCGGCGGCGCGGCATTGTGGCGTGCCGCGATTGGTGTACACCAGCACGCCATCGGTCGTCGGGTACGCGGGCGACATCGAGAATGGCGGCCAGGACCTGCCCTACCCGTCTCACCACGAGAATGCCTACGCCGCATCGAAATGCGCGGGCGAGCGATTGGTGCTCGAGGCGAACGGCCGCGGCATCGCGACGGTCGCACTGCGCCCGCATGTGATCATCGGTCCAGGAGATCGGCGCATGCTGCCGGCGGTGGTGCGCCGAGCGGCGCGCGGCCAGCTGCGCATCATCGGCGACGGCAGCAACAAGATCGACATCACCGACGTGGACAATGCGGCCTGGGCGCATCTTGACGCAGCCGATGCGCTGACAGACGACCGCGCCCCTTGTGCCGGCAAAGCCTACTTCATTACCAACGGCCAACCGGTCGTACTGTGGGATTGGCTCAACGAGCTGCTCGCCGCGCTCGATTTGCCGGCGGTCACTCGCTCCCTGCCCTTCCCTGCCGCACGCCTCGCCGGTCTGTTGATCGAAGCGGCGTGGACGGTTTTTCCGGCGCGCGGCGAGCCGCCGCTGACGCGTGCCCTGGCCACGGTCCTGGCGCGCTCGCACTGGTACGACATCGCGCCCGCCCGCCGTGACCTCGGTTATCGCGTGCGCGTGTCGATGGAGGAAGCTACGCAGCGAACGATTCGCTGGCTTGCGGAACAGCTCGCCGTTTGAGAGCCGCGACGATGAAAGCGCTGAGGATCGCGGCGAAGAAGCACCAGACCGAGAACGCGGTCTGAGAGAAGACGAGCTCCGCCAACACAAATGAAGCTAGAACCACGACGCCAAGTACCCGAATCAATCTGTTGCTGGACAGAAGTGGAGGACCCACCGTCACCAGCAGATAACACACATCGCCGATCGGCCGGACGAGGTACGGTGCACTGAGCTGATACTGAATGTGCCGGCCTACGATGCTCGCGCTCACCGGCCACGCGTACAGTCCGTAGGCGCGCGCCAGCGCGAGCGCGCATCCCAGCACCAGCACGGCCGCGAGGATGCGCTTTCGCCGCGGATCGTCTTCCTGCGCCCAGATCGCGAGCGGCACCCAGAACGGCCACACAACCTCGGCGACTGCCAGGAACGAGAACATCGCCGGCCGTATCCACCCGGCATGTTCGGGTTGGGTCAGCGCCCGCCACAAAAAGCCCTCGGCGGCTTGATGGAATGCGAAGAACAGCGGGATCACCGCAAGCAGTAGCTGCGCAGGGCGCCGAGTAGCTCGCACGGCCGCCCCGCCTGCCACCGTCGTCACGCCCGCGGCGGCAAAGCTCGCGGTCGCGGAGAAGCACATGAATCAAAACATATCACACATTCCACTTGATGCCTGCTTGACGGCGGCAGGCGACCGTCTTCCGCATGCACCGAGTGCGGGATACGTTCTCCCCGGCCATGTCATCGCTGGCGCAGGAGACCGACCTCCTCGCCACACGTCAGTGGACGACGATCGTGGACGTGCTGCGCTGGCGCGCCACGAAGCAACCCGAACGTCTCGGTTTCCGATTCCTCGGCGATAGCGGATCAAGCGAGACCAGCCTCACTTACGGCGATCTCGAGCGGCGCGCGCGCGCCATCGCGGCCGCGTTGCACGCGCTCGAGGCCGATGGCACCCGCGCGCTGCTCGTGTATCCGCCCGGTCTCGAGTTCGTGTGCGCGTGGTTCGGGTGCGCCTACGCGGGGGCAACGGTCGTTGCGGTGCCGGCGTTGCAGCCGGCGCGCGCGCCGCGCTTTCTCGCCACGGCGTCCGCGATTGCGGATGATGCTCAACCGGCGGTCGTCCTGACCACTGCGGCCATGCGGGCGGCGCTCCCTCCCGAGTGGCTGCAAAACACGCCCTGGCTGATTACGGACGCCGACTCCTTCGATCCCGCGCCGGCAGAAACGGACACGGGCGTGACCGGCGACGACATCGCGTTCCTACAGTACACGTCGGGATCGACGACCGCGCCCCGCGGCGTGATGGTCACGCATGCCAATCTGTTCGCCAACCTGCACGCGATCGCGCAGACGTTCTGGCGTCCCACCGATCTCGGCAGTGTCAGCTGGTTGCCGCCGTACCACGACATGGGGCTGATCGGCGCGATTCTCGCGCCGCTGTACCTGGGCTCGCCGGTCACACTCCTCTCGCCCCTCAGCTTCGTGCAGCGGCCGCATCGCTGGCTCGAGGCGATCACGCGGTTTCGCGCCGCGGTCAGCGGCGGTCCCAATTTCGCCTACGAGCTGTGCCTGCGGCGCATCAACCCGGCACAACGGGTCGGACTCGATCTGAGCAGCTGGCGGGTGGCCTTTAACGGCGCCGAGCCGGTCAATCCCAGCACCATTCGGGAGTTCACCGCGTCGTTCGCAGCGTGCGGCTTCGCGCCGGAGTCGTTCAAACCGTGTTACGGCCTGGCGGAAGCGACGCTGCTCGTGTCTGTGAACGGGACGCTGACGCCGCCACAGATCCGCTCCTTCCAGCCAACCGAGCTCGAGCGCAACCGCGTCGTCCCCTGCGCCGATGACGCCGAGGATGCACGGCCGCTGGTTTCGTGCGGGCAACCGGTCGAAACGACGCTCATCGTTCACCCCGAGACGCGGCAGCCGGTCTCGAGCGGTGAAATCGGCGAGATCTGGCTGGCG
>DASYTD010000202.1:0-4504 GCA_036002655.1 Gemmatimonadales bacterium | reverse complement strand
GCTCGCCCACAACGGCGAGATCAATACGCTGTGGGGCAATCGCAACGCGATGCAGGCTCGGGAGCCTGCCCTCGCCGCACCCGCATGGGAAAGAGACGTCGAGCAGCTGAAGCCCGTGATCTGGGCGGAAGGAAGCGACTCCGCCAGCCTCGACAATGTCTTGGAGCTGCTGGTTCGCTCGGGACGCGATCCGATACATGCGCTCATGATGTTGATGCCGGAAGCGTGGGAGCGGATCCCCGATCTGCATCCCGCGATGCGGAGCTTCTACGAGTATCACGCCGGGCTGATGGAGCCTTGGGACGGACCCGCGGCCCTCGCATTTACCGACGGCGTGCTGGCCGGCTCGGCGCTCGACCGAAACGGGCTGCGGCCGTGCCGCTACAAGGTGACCCGCGACAACGTGGTCGTCGCCGCGTCGGAGGTCGGCGTTGTGGATCTGGACCCAGCCGACGTGGTGGAGTCCGGGCGCCTTGGCCCGGGCGAGCTGCTGGTCGTGGACACGCTGCGCAACCTCGTGCTCCACAGCGCCGACGCGAAGATCGAAGTCGCGCAACGCTCTCCGTACCGCCGCTGGACGGCTCGCCTGGTGCGCCACCTTCCGACCGAGGTGCCCGCGCTCGGCCCCGCGCTTCCCCCGGACGAACTCACCGCGCGCCAGCACGCGTTTGGATACAGCCATGAGGACCTGCGTTACGTCCTGACCCCGATGGCTGCGGCCGGCCACGACGCGATCTGGAGCATGGGCGACGACACGCCCATCGCTCCGCTGTCCTCCAAGCCGCAGAACGTGTACGCCTATCTGCGCCAGCGATTCGCGCAGGTAACCAATCCCGCCATCGATCCGCTCCGCGAAGAGCTGGTGATGTCGCTCGTGATGTACCTCGGCCGCCGGGGGTCGTTGCTGGCGCAGCGGCCGGGCGGACGGACGCTGCTGCGACTCGAGCACCCCATCCTTTTGGCCGAAGAAATGGCCGCGCTGCGCCGCGCCGGGGGAGCCGAGCTCGTCACGCTCAGCGCGGTTTGGGAAGCGGCGGCTGGGCCCGCGGAGCTGGCGCGCGCGCTCGAGACGCTCAGTCGCGATGCGGTCACGGCGGTGCGTCGCGGCGCAACGATCCTCGTGATCAGCGACAGGGATGCGGATCGGGCCCGTGCTCCGATCCCGATGGCACTCGCGATCGGGGCCGTGCACCAACGCCTCGTCCAGGCGCGGCAGCGGATTCGCGTGGGGCTCGTCGCGGAAGCCGGTGACGCGTGGGACGTGCACCACATGGCGGCCCTCTTCGGTTACGGCGCCGAGGCGGTGCATCCGTGGCTGGCGCTGCAGTGCGTGCGCTCGCTCGAGAGCTCCCCCGATGCCGAGCCCTCGGCCGAGACATTCCGCGGCGCCGCAGAAAAAGGGCTGCTCAAGATCCTTTCGAAGATGGGGATTTCGACGCTGCAATCCTATTCCGGCGCGCAAATTTTCGAGGCGATCGGGCTTGGCTCGGAGGTCATCGACCGGTGCTTCACCGGCACGGCCTCGGTCATCGGCGGCGTCGGGTTCGTGGAGCTCGCCGAGGACGTTCTGGCTCGGCATCAGGCGTCGGGGTTCTTGCCGGACCACGGCCGCATCCGTTACCGCCGCGACGGCGAAGATCACGGCTGGTCACCGCCTGTCGTCCGCGCGCTCCAGCAAGCCGAGTACGGAGGGTTCGCGGAGCGCGTGCGCGCCCGTGCCCCGGCCGGGCCGCGCGACTTGCTCGATTTCCACGAGCAGACGCCCGTGCCACTCGAGGAGGTCGAGCCGGCTGAGGATATCCGGCGCCGGTTCATCTCGAGTGCGATGTCCCTCGGTGCGCTGTCGCCAGAGGCTCACGCGACGCTGGCGATCGCAATGAACCGGATGCAGGCGCGGTCGAATTCCGGCGAGGGCGGCGAGGATCCGGCGACCTACGCGCGGCGCCCGGATGGCGATCGCGCCGACAATCGGATCAAACAGGTTGCGTCGGGTCGCTTCGGTGTGACCACGGCGTATCTCGTGCGGGCGGACGAGCTCGAGATCAAAATCGCGCAGGGCTCGAAGCCAGGCGAAGGCGGCCAACTCCCCGGCCACAAGGTCACCGATCTGATCGCCCGTTTGCGGCATGCCGTTGTCGGCATTCCGCTGATCTCGCCGCCGCCGCATCACGACATCTATTCGATCGAGGATCTCGCGCAGCTGATTCACGACCTCAAGCAGGTGAATCCGGCCGCGCGCGTCGGAGTGAAGCTTGTGGCCGAGGCCGGCGTGGGCACCGTCGCCGCCGGCGTGGCGAAGGCGTACGCCGACTACGTGCTCATCTCGGGCCACAACGGCGGCACCGGCGCGTCGCCGCTGTCGTCGATCAAGCACGCCGGTTCGCCGTGGGAGCTGGGGCTCGCCGAGACGCAGGCGATTCTGCTGCGCAATGGTCTGCGCGAGCGCATTGAAGTACGCACCGATGGCGGGCTGCGCACCGGACGCGACGTGGTGATCGCGGCGCTGCTGGGCGCGGAAGCCTTCGGCTTCGGGACCGCCACGGTCGTCGCCGTGGGCTGCGCCATGGCCCGCCAATGTCACCTGAACACTTGCCCGACGGGCATCGCCACTCAAAAGCCGGAGCTGCGCGCCAAGTTCAAAGGCACGCCCGAGCAAGTCATCGCGTACTTCACGTTTATCGCGGAGGAAGTGCGGGGCATCATGGCCTCGCTGGGCGCGCGGCGGCTGGACGACCTCATTGGGCGTGTCGAGCTGCTGCGGCGCGTCGAACGCGCCGAGACACCCCGCGCGCAGTCGCTCGACCTGTCATCGCTGCTCACGACGCCGGTCGAACCGGGGCGGCCGCGGCGGCGCACGGTGGCGCGCAATGTCCGGCCCGGGTTGGTATCGCTCGACGAGGAGATTCTCGCCCGGGGCGAATCGTTCGGCGGCGTGACCACGATCGGCAATCACCATCTGACAGTCGGCGCCCGGATCGCGGGCCAGATCGCCAAGGCGAACGGCGGGGGCGGACCAGGCGTGCCGATACGGTTGCGGTTCCGCGGCAGCGCGGGACAGAGCTTCGGCGCCTTCACGCTGCCGCGCATGCATCTCCATCTCGAGGGCGAGGCGAACGATCACGTGGGCAAAGGGTTGTGCGGCGGCGAGATCGTGATCAGGCCGTTCCGCGACGCCGCGTACGCGGGCCACGGCAGCACCCACGTGCTGCTCGGCAACACGGCGTTGTACGGCGCGACAGCGGGCCGACTGTTCGCGGCCGGCGGCGCGGGTGACCGGTTCGCGGTCCGGAACTCGGGCGCCGAGGCCGTGATCGAGGGAGCCGGCGACCACTGCTGCGAGTATATGACCGGCGGCGCGGTGGTCGTGCTCGGCGCTGTGGGACGCAACTTTGGTGCAGGGATGTCGAACGGCGTCGCCTACGTGCTCGACGAGCGCGGCGTTCTCGAGTCGCAGTGCAACCTGGAGATGGTTCAAGTTTCCGAGCTTAAGCCCGCGGACGATCGCCGCTTGCGGAAACTGATCCAGCAGCACTTCCACAAGACCGGGAGCGCGCGCGCGCGCATGATCCTCGCGCAGTGGGACTCCTACCGCCTGCTATTTCGAAAGGTCGCACCGCCCGCGGCGGCGGCAGTCGAAGCCGCGGTGGAGACTCCCAGCCTTTCACGCTGAGACCAATCAGTGTAGTCTACGCCCCATGGCTACGCCCTTGCCCATGAGATTCACCGTCGGACTCGTGCAAATGAGCATGAGTGATGATCCCGAGGCGAATCTCGGCAAGGCCGTCGCGCGCATTCGCGAGGCCGCGCAGCAGGGAGCGTCGTTGGTGTGCCTGCCCGAGCTCTTCCGCACGCAATACATCGCCCAGCGTGAGGACCACGCGCTCTTTGATTTAGCTGAGGCGGTGCCGGGACCGACGACGGAAACGTTAGGTAAGATCGCGCGCGAGACCGGCGTCGTCCTGATCGCGTCGCTGTTCGAGCGCCGCGCCGCCGGGCTGTATCACAACACCGCCGCCGTCATCGACGCCGACGGCAAGGTCAAGGGGATCTATCGCAAGATGCACATCCCCGACGATCCGTCCTACTACGAGAAGTTCTACTTCACGCCCGGCGATCTCGGGTTCCGCGCCTTCGATACCAAAGTTGGTCCCATCGGCACGCTCGTGTGTTGGGATCAGTGGTACCCGGAGGGCGCGCGCCTCACCGCGCTCCAGGGCGCGAACATTCTGCTCTATCCCACCGCGATCGGGTGGCACCCGTCGGAGAAAGAGAAATACGGCGAGCAACAGCTCGACGCCTGGAGAACCATTCAACGCAGTCACGCGATTGCGAACGGCTGCTGGGTCGCCGCGGTGAACCGGGTGGGCTTCGAGCAGCTCGGCGGTCAAGGCGCCGGGATCGAGTTTTGGGGCCACTCGTTCGTCTCCGATCCATTCGGTGTCGTCGTCGCGGAAGCTGCCGAGGACGAGGCGCTCGTGCTCGCGCAGGTCGATCTCGCGCGGAT
>DASYTD010000201.1:0-37478 GCA_036002655.1 Gemmatimonadales bacterium | reverse complement strand
GTCCGCGCCGAGCTGGCGCGTCGTCATGGCGCAGTCAGCCGGCGGCCGATGGCTCAAAAGAGATGAGCGCGCGCTTGTTGCCCCGCCGATCGGTCGCTGAGCTGGTGCGCCGTCGCGCGGCCGGCGTGCCCGCCGACGCCCTCGCGGTCGCTGCGCCAATCGTGGAAGCGGTGCGATCGCGAGGCGAAGCGGCGCTGCGCGAGTACGCCGAGCGGTTCGGGGAGGTCGCGGCCGGCGGACCGTTATTCCTGGACCGGACCGTGCTCAATTGCGCACTCACTGACCTGCCAGTCGGCGACCGCCGACGGCTCGAGCGTGTCGCCGAGCGGATCCGGGCGTTCGCCGAGGCGCAAAGGCGTGCACTCGCGGCCGTGACCGTCACGGTGCCGGGCGGTGCGGCAGGGCACTGGATCGCGCCGCTGGAGCGCGCCGGGTGTTACGCGCCGGGCGGCCGTTATTCGCTGCCATCGTCGGTACTAATGACGGCGGTGACGGCGCGGACGGCGGGTGTAAAGGAAATCTGGGTCGCAAGCCCCAAGCCTGGACCGATGACGCTCGCCGCCGCAGCCATCGCCGGTGCCGACGGTGTGCTGGCGGCGGGCGGAGCCCACGCGATCGCGGCGCTTGCGTTCGGCGCCCCCCCCGGTCCCCTCTCTCCATGCGACGTGATCGTCGGTCCCGGAAACCGTTACGTCACGGCGGCGAAGCAGCTCGTGGCTGGACGCGTCGCGATCGATATGGTGGCGGGTCCTTCGGAGCTCGTTGTCTTCGCCGACGCCACGGCTTCCCCAGCGGTGATCGCGGCCGATCTGCTCGCGCAGGCGGAGCATGATCCCGACGCGCTGCCGGTGCTCGTGGCGCTCGATACCACTCTTCCCGATCGTGTCGAGGCGGAGCTGGCGCGCCAGCTAGCCGATCTACCGAGTGGAGAGATTGCCGGTGCGGCGCTTCGGAACGGCGGCGTGGTTCTAGTTGCGACCGTGGAGGAAGGCATCGCCGCGTGCGACGCGCTCGCGCCTGAGCACGTGGAGCTTTTACTACAGGACGCGGCGGCGATTGCGCCGCGACTCACGCATTTCGGCGCGCTCTTCATCGGCGCCGGGTCGGCCGAGGTGCTGGGGGACTACGGCGCCGGCCCCAATCATGTGCTCCCGACGGCGGGCGCTGCGCGGTCGAAGGGCGGGCTATCGGTCTACACGTTCCTGCGGGTGCGCAGCTGGCTGCGCATCGACGATCAAACGGCGGCACGTCCGCTCATCGAGGACGCCGCGTGGTTCGGCCGGATCGAAGAACTGGAGGCGCACGCCCGCTCTGCCGAGCGCCGATTGGATTGAGCGGCAGGTCTTAGTCCGCCCCTACCGCCTCCCGCTTTTCCTGCTTCTGCGGCTCGCGCATTCCCAGCGACCGTTCGATCTCGCGCGTGATGTGCATCGAGCAGAACTTGGGCCCGCACATCGCGCAGAACTCGGCGCTCTTGAAGTACTCGGCGGGCAACGCTTCATCGTGCAGCTCGCGCGCCCGCGCGGGGTCGAGCGCTAGCCGGAATTGCTCGTTCCAATCGAACGCGTAACGCGCCCGCGACAGTGCGTCGTCGCGCTCGGTCGCGCCGGGCCGGCGCCGCGCGATGTTCGCCGCATGCGCTGCGATCTTGTACGCGATCACCCCTTCGCGCACTTCCTCGGCGTTGGGCAGGCCGAGATGCTCTTTGCGGGTGACGTAGCAGAGCATGTCGGCACCGAACCAGCCGATCATCGCGGCACCGATCGCCGACGTGATGTGGTCGTATCCGGGCGCGACGTCCGTGACCAGCGGCCCCAACGTGTAGAACGGAGCTTCGTGGCACAGCTCCTTCTCGAGCCGCACGTTCACTTCGATCTGATGCATCGGAATGTGGCCCGGCCCTTCGATCATCACCTGCACGTCGTTCTTCCAAGCCCGCTCGGTCAGCTCGCCCAGCACCGTCAGCTCCGCGAGCTGCGCGTTGTCCGTCGCGTCGGCGATCGATCCCGGCCGCAGCCCATCGCCCAGCGACAGCGTGACGTCGTATTCCCGCGCGATCTCGAGTAGCCGGTCGTAGTGCTCGTACAGCGGATTCTGCTTGCCGTGCTGCGTCATCCAGTAGGCCATCAATGAACCGCCGCGGCTGACGATTCCGGTTACGCGGCCGAGGGCGAGGCCGACGTGCTCGCGCAGAATCCCGGCGTGCACGGTGACGTAGTCCACGCCCTGCTTCGCCTGGTGCTCGATGTTCTCGAGGATGTCGTCGGCCGTGAGCTTGGTGACGTCGCCCGCCACCTCGATCGCCTGGTAAATCGGCACCGTGCCGATCGGCACGGGCGAGGCCGCGATGATCGCTTCGCGGATCGCGTCGATGTTGCCGCCCGTCGAAAGATCCATGACCGTGTCGGCGCCGTAGTGCACTGCGTGATGCAGCTTCTCGAGCTCGCCGCCCAAGTCCGACTCGACCGCGGAGTTCCCGATATTGGCGTTGATCTTGACGCTCGCGACCTTGCCGATCGCCATGGGATCGAGCTTTTGCGCCAGATGGTTGACGTTGGCGGGAATGATGAGCCGGCCAATGGCGAGTTCGTCACGAATCGTCTCGGTCGGGAGGCCTTCCCGCTCCGCGACGCGATGCATCTCTGGTGTGATCGTGCCCTGGCGGGCGAAGAACATCTGAGTGCGGCAGGTCATACTGAGCTCCCTTCGCCGGTACGAACCGGATCAGGTTCTGAGGGTGTGATCTCAGCCCGCCACTCGGCGGGCACCCCTGTCTATGAGATTGGAATGTAAACGGGTCCTAGATTTCGCGCGGTCTCGGCGGTCCGTAGCGCTCCGTGGGCTTGTGATGCTTCTCCCATTCCGCCTTGTACGCGAAGGGGTCGAGCCCGCTCGGCTGGTCCAGGGCGAGAATGCCGTCCAGGTGATCGAGCTCATGCTGGAGTAGCTCGGCCATCGGCCCCTCCAGGTCCATCGTCACCACTTCGCCCTTCAGGTCGGTGTAGCGCAGCGTCGCCCGGTAAGCGCGCGTCACACGGACCAGCAGGTTGGGAAACGAGAAGCAGTCGTCCCAGACGTGGAAGTCCTCGGACCCGACGTCCGTGATCTCCGGATTGATCATCGTCGCGCGGAACTTCCCGATCTCGACCAGCACCACCCGGACGGGAGCGCCGATCTGCGGCGCGGCGAGCGCCCGCCCCATGTTGTACTTCTTGCGAGCGGTGCGGAGCGTGTCCCGCAGGTCGTCGGAAAGCAGCCGCACCGCCGGCGACTTGGGGTCTTCAACCGGGGTGCAGCGGACCCTCAAGATCGGGTCGCCGAGCTGGCGAATGCGGCGAACGGCCATTGGCGCGCCTAATGTGGCAGTTTCGGCCCCGCATGCAACTGCCTCTAGCGGCAGTGCCGCTTAGCGGCTTAGTGTCTTAGCCCCTATGAGTTTAGCGGGCGTCGTCCTGGCAGCCGGCCGGTCGGCCCGGATGGGCTCTCCCAAAGCCCTGTTGGACTTTCTTGGCTTGCCATTCGTGGTCCGAATCCTGGAAGCGCTGGAAGCGCTCGAGGTCAAGACTCGGGTCGTGGTTCTGGGTCCCGACGCGCCCCGCATCCAGCCCGCTCTGGCCGGCCATGACTGCATGATCGTCGAGAATCCGGACCCGGAAACCGGCCCGATCGCCTCGCTCCGGGGCGCGTTGCGGGCCCTGCAGCCGCTGCAACCAAGCGCGGTTCTGGTCTGGCCAGTCGATCTGCCGCACGTGCGCGTGACCACGGTGGAACGGGTGTTGGAGGCTCATCGCCGGACCAGCGCGCCGGCCGTTGTACCGACGTTCGGGGAACGCCGTGGGCATCCCGTCATTTGGGGATCGGCCCTCTTTGCGGAGCTTTTGGAGAGCCCAGCGGCGACTCGTGAAGGCGCCCGGGCAGTTCTGCACGAGCACGCTGGGCAGGTCGTGAGCGTTCCCGTGGACGACCCGGCCGTCATTGATGAGGTGAATACGCCGGACGACTACGAGCGATTGGTCAGGGAATGGAATCGCGACATTTACTGAATTGAAGGCGTCGAAAGGGAATACGTCGAGAAAAGGGCGTCAAAAGGGACGGCGTGGGCTATTCATTGACAATCCCGACAAAACCATTAGGATTCCCGATAGGGTCGTCGTTTTGACCGCCAAGTTCATGTCCGTTAATGACTTCGGGGCTACATGACAGGTATTGAAGCTCAGGTCCAGCAACCGTACAAGTACGGCTTCGTCACCGACATCGAATCCGAGGTCGTGCCGGCCGGCTTGAACGAGGACGTGATCGCCCTCATCTCGGCCAAGAAGGACGAGCCGCAGTGGATGCTGGACTGGCGGCTGAAGGCATATCGCAACTGGCTCAAGATGCAGGAGCCGCATTGGCCCAATGTGAAGTACGGGCCCATCGACTATCAGGCGATCAGCTACTACGCCGCTCCCAAGAAGCTGCCCAAGCTCGACTCTCTCGATCAGGTCGATCCGAAGCTGGTCGCGACTTTCGCAAAGCTCGGCATTCCGATCGAGGAGCAGAAGCGCCTCACGGGCGTCGCTGTGGATGCCGTGTTCGACAGCGTGTCGGTGGCGACGACGTTCCAAGCTGAGCTCGCCAAGTACGGCGTGATCTTCTGTCCGATCTCGCAGGCGATCCGCGAGCACGCCGACCTCGTCCGGAAGTATCTCGGTACCGTCGTGCCACACAACGACAACTTTTTCGCCGCGCTCAACTCGGCCGTGTTCACGGACGGCTCGTTCGTGTACGTGCCGAAGGGTGTGCGCTGTCCGTTGGAGCTCTCGACCTACTTCCGCATCAATGCGTCGTCCACCGGTCAGTTCGAACGCACGCTCATCATCGCCGACGAAGGCAGCTACGTGAGCTATCTCGAGGGCTGCTCGGCGCCGATGCGCGACGAGCACCAGCTCCATGCCGCGGTCGTCGAGCTCGTCGCGCTCGAGCGGGCGACGATCAAGTACTCGACGATCCAGAACTGGTATCCGGGGGATGAGGAGGGCAAGGGCGGCATCTACAACTTCGTCACCAAGCGCGGCAAGTGCGCCGGCGCGAATTCCAAGATTTCATGGACGCAGGTCGAGACCGGCTCGGCGATCACCTGGAAATATCCAGGCTGCATTCTTCAAGGCGACAACTCGATCGGCGAGTTCTACTCGGTTGCGGTAACGAGCCGCCGGCAGCAGGCCGACACCGGCACCAAGATGATTCACCTCGGCAAGAACACGCGCTCGACCATCGTGTCGAAAGGCATTTCGGCGGGCCGAGGACAGAACACCTATCGCGGTCTCGTGAAGATCATGAAGGGCGCGGAGGGTGCGCGAAATTATTCGCAGTGCGACTCCATGCTCATCGGGGACAAGTGCGGGGCGCACACCTTCCCGTACATCGACGTGCGCAACAGCACCGCCATCATGGAGCACGAAGCGTCGACGTCGAAGATTGGGGAGGACCAGATCTTTTATCTGCGCCAGCGTGGCCTGTCGTCCGAGGACGCCGTGTCCATGATCGTCAACGGATTCTGCAAAGAGGTGTTCAAGGAGCTGCCGATGGAGTTCGCGGTCGAAGCCACTCGCCTGCTTGGGATAAGCCTCGAGGGGAGTGTTGGATAATGGGAAAGGGGAAGGGGGAAGTGGGAAGGGTACTGCTCGAGGTCAAAGGGTTGCGGGTGGCGGTCGCGGGCAACGAGATCCTGAAGCGTGTCGATCTCACGATTCGCGCCGGCGAGGTGCACGCGATCATGGGACCGAACGGCTCAGGCAAGAGCACGCTCGCGCAGGCGCTGGCCGGGCATCCGGCCTACACGGTGCTCGCTGGGACCGCGACGTACGAGGGCAAGGACTTGCTCGTCATGAAGCCGGAGGAGCGCGCGCGGGCCGGTGTCTTTCTCGCGTTCCAGTATCCGGTAGAGATTCGCGGCATCACGAACTCCTATTTCCTTCGGTCGGCGCTGAACGCGCTGCGCCGGGAGCGCGGGGAACCGGAGTTCGACCCCATCGACTTCCTTCAGGTCCTCGAAGCGAAGCTCAACGCGATCGGTTTGGACGACTCGATGATGAACCGTCCCGTCAACGAAGGGTTCTCGGGCGGTGAGAAGAAGCGGAACGAGATTCTCCAGCTGGCTGTGCTCGAGCCTCGGATGGCGATTCTCGACGAGACCGACTCGGGACTCGACATCGACGCGCTCAAGACCGTCGCGAACGCGGTGAACCGGCTGCGCAGCCCCGACCGCGCATTCTTGATTGTGACGCACTACCAGCGGCTACTGAACTACATCACGCCCGACGTCGTCCATGTCTTGGCCGACGGCCGGATCGTGAAGTCCGGCGGGCCCGAATTGGCTCAGGAACTCGAGGCTAAAGGGTACGACTGGCTGCGTGATGGCGTAATGGTGTCGTGACGATGGCAGTGAAAACAGGGTCCGTTGAACGGCTGATTGGCTCCTACCACGCGTGGGCCGCGAACGGTGCGTCCGGCGCGCCCGGCTGGCTGAAGGCGCTGCGCGAGGGCGGCATCGCCCGCTTCGGCGACCTGGGCTTCCCGAACATGAAGCAGGAGGCGTGGCGCTTTACCAGCGTCGCGCCGATTGCCGACGCCACATTCGAGCTGGCGGACCCCGTCTCTCGCATCCCGACTCTCGCAGCAATCCAGCCGTTCCTGCTCGATGATTCGGGGCATCGCCTTGTCTTTGTGAACGGTTTCTTGCAACGCTCTCTGTCGACGCCTGTTTTCGACGGTGTTCGATTGGACGGTTTGGCACAGGTCCTCGTCGATCAGCCTGAGTTGGTTCGCGAGCATTTGTGCAAGTACGCGGCGTTTCAGGACCGGCCGTTCTGCGCGCTCAATACAGCGTTCGTGCGCGACGGGGCGTTCGTCCACGTGCCGCCGCAGGTCACGGTCGAGGAGCCGATTCAGCTCCTGTTTTTGACGACCGGATCGAAGCGCGAACGTGTCGTCACGCATCCGCGCAACCTCGTGGTCATTGAGCGCGAAGCCCGGGCTACGATCGTCGAGACCTATGCGTCGCTGGAGCAGGACGGCTACTGGACGAACGCCGTCACGGAAATCACGGTCGGTGACGGCGCGCGCGTGGACCACCATCGTGTCCAGCGGGAGAGTCCCCGCGCCTATCACGTCGCCGCGACCGAGACGCACCAGGGGCGGGACAGCACCGTCAACTTCCATACGATCGCGTTTGGTGGCGCGCTCGCACGCCACGACATCGGCAGCGTGATGGCCGGGCCCGGGGGGACGCTGATCCTCAACGGCCTGTATCTGCTTGCCGGCGAGCAGCACGCTGATCATCACACGACGATCGATCATGCCGCCCACCATTGCGAGAGTCACGAATACTTCAATGGCGTACTCGACGGACGTTCGCGCGGCGTGTTCACCGGCCGCATCATCGTCCGGCCGGGCGCGCAGAAGACCGACTCGAAGCAGACCAACAACAACTTGCTGCTGTCGCCGGACGCGCACGCCGACAGCCAGCCGCAGCTCGAAATCTATGCCGATGATGTGAAGTGCACCCACGGCTCGACGGTGGGGCCGCTCGATCCGCGCGCGCTGTTCTACTTGCGCAGCCGCGGCGTTGGTGAGCACGAAGCGCGTCGCTTGCTCACGTACGGCTTCGCCGCCGAGATCCTCGGCCGCATGGAAGTCGCCCCGTTGCGCGCGCAGCTCGATCAGATTGTGCGCAGCCGCTTGGCGGAGCAATGAGCCCCCCCGCCCCCACCGATCTCGGCGAGCTGTATCAGCAAGTCATCCTCGACCACAACCGCAACCCGCGAAACTTCAAGCGGCTGGATTCGGCGAACCGGAAGGCGGAGGGCAACAATCCGCTGTGCGGCGACCGGATTCAGCTGTACGTCCAGCTCGACGGCGAGACGATCCGCGACATCGGCTTTCAGATGCCGCAGGGCTCGGGCTGCGCGATCTCGAAAGCGTCGGCATCGCTGATGACGGAAGCGGTCAAAGGGAAACCGGTCGCCGACGCCGAGGCGATGTTCGAGGCGTTCCGTGCTATGCTCGCCGGCGGCGCCAACGCGCCGGGCAAGCTCGCGGCGTTCTCAGGCGTGCGGGCATTCCCCAGCCGCATCAAGTGCGCGAATCTGTCGTGGCACGCGCTGCACGCCGCGCTGCAGAATAGCGCCGAGCCGGTGACGACCGAGTCGGCGCGAGACTTCTGATGCTCGACACCAGCCGGATCCGACCCGACTTTCCGATTCTCACGCAAAAGGAGAACGGGCGCCGCCTCGTGTACCTCGACAACGCGGCCACCAGCCAGAAGCCCCGGAAGGTCATCGACGCGATACTCCACTACTACACCTTCCACAACGCCAACGTCCACCGCGGGGCGTACGCGCTGGCGGTCGAGGCGACCGAGGCCTACGAGGCCGCGCGCACCGCGGTCAGCCGCTTCGTGAATGCGTGGGCGCGCGAAGGCGTCGTGTTCACTCGCGGGACGACGGAGTCCATCAACCTCGTCGCCGCCTCATGGGGCCGGAGCAACGTCCAGCGCGGTGATACGGTGGTGGTCACGGCGATGGATCACCACTCGAACATCGTCCCGTGGCAGATCCTGTGTCAGGAAAAGGGCGCCAAACTGCGGATGGTCGAGATCACGCAGGATGGGCGAATCGACCTGTCCGATTACGGCCGGGCGCTCGAGTCGAAGCCCAAGATCGTGGCCTTCCCCTATGTCTCGAACGCGTTGGGGACGGTGAACCCGGCCGCCCAGCTCACCAAGCTGGCCCATGCGGCTGGGGCGGTCGTCGTGGTGGACGGGGCCCAGTCCAGCCCCCATCTCCGGGTAGACGTCCAGACCATCGATTGCGACTTCTACGCCCTGTCCGGCCACAAGATGCTGGCCCCTATGGGCAGCGGGGCTCTCATCGCCAAGCCGGCCCTCCTCGAGGCGATGCCCCCGTATCACGGCGGCGGCGAGATGATCGAGCGCGTGTGGGACGACCGGTCCAGCTGGAACAAGATCCCGCACAAGTTCGAGGGGGGCACACCCAATGTGGAAGCGGCCGTCGGTCTTGGCGCCGCGATCGCCTACCTCGAGCAGCTGGGGATGGAGCGGGTCTCAGAGCACGAGCAGGAGCTGGCCCGTATCACGATCGAAAAGCTCACACAGATCGAGGGGGTGACCGTCTACGGTCCGCGCGATCATCGCGCGGGCGTTGTTCCGTTCACGTACGGCGACATTCATCCACACGACCTCGCGACGATTCTGGACCGCGACGGTGTGTGCATTCGGGCGGGCCATCACTGCACGCAGCCGCTCATGCGCCGGCTGGGGGTCGCCGCGACCGCGCGGGCGTCCTTCTACATCTATAATGACGTCGACGATATCGACGCCCTGGTGACGGCGCTGCGCAACGCCGGCGAGCTGTTCGGCGTACCAGCCTAACCCTTCGGCCACTTCCCCCACTTCCCCACTCTCGTAGTTTCTGGGGGCATGTCCGAACCGGTCATCGTTGATCGCGTCACCAAGCGTTTCGCGGGCCACACCGCGGTCGACGCGCTTTCGCTGAGCGTTCCCTCCGGCATCATCTATGGTCTGCTGGGCCCCAACGGAGCCGGCAAGACGACCACGCTGCGCATGATCATGGACATCTACGAGCCCGATGAAGGTTCGGTGCGCCTGCTGGGAACCGTCGCGGGTGGGCGAACGCACTCAGCGCGGATTGGGTACCTGCCCGAGGAGCGCGGCCTCTATCCCAAAATGCGCGTGCTGGACGTGCTCGTGTTTCTCGCGGAGGCGAAAGGATTGCCAAGGCGGACCGCCCGCGTGAGAGCCCTCGAGTGGTTGGAGCGACTCGGGCTGGCCGATTGGCGGCTGCGCAAAGTGTCCGAACTCTCGAAGGGCATGCAGCAGAAGGTCCAGTTCATCTCGACGGTCCTGCACGATCCGGAGCTGGTGATTCTCGACGAGCCGTTCTCCGGCCTCGATCCCGTGAATTCGCAGGTGCTACGCGACACCGTGATCGACTACCGGCGGCGCGGCAAGACCGTCCTCTTCTCGACGCACATCATGGAGCACGCCGAAAAGCTGTGCGACCGGCTGTGCATCATCGCGCGGGGGAGGAAGCTGATCGACGGCACGCTCGCCGAGGTGAAGGGGACGCACCGCGGTAAGCACGTGATCGTCGCGTTCGACGGCAGTCAGGGAGGCGCGCCGCAGGTGTTCGGGGATCGGAGGCTCGTCGCAAAGATCCAAGATTTTGGGCAGCAAGCGGAGCTCGAGCTCGCCGATGGCGCCGATCCCCAGGAGATCCTGCGCGCGCTGGTCAATTCGGGCGCCCGGTTGTCGCGCTTCGAGCTGGCGAGTCCCTCGCTCCACAAGATCTTCGTGGATCTGGTCGGACCGGAGGCCGCGACGGCCGCGGCGGTCCCAGGGACGGAGTCCGAGCGGGAGGCCGCTCGTGCATAAGGTTTGGGCGATCATCCGGCGCGAGTTCGTCGAGCGCGTCCGCACCAAATGGTTCTGGATATCCGCCATCCTCGGCCCGGTCTTGTTCGCCGGGGTGATCGTCTTTCAAATCATGCAGTCGATCGGCGGCGCGGTGCGGGATATCGCTGTCGTAGACAGCGGGAAACTCGGCTACGGAAAACAGATCGTCGAGGCGCTTGGGGCAAGCAGGCAGTTCCGGGCCAACGTTGTCCCGCTGGGCCCCGGCGTCCTCGATTCCCTGACCCGGCTCGTGGAGACCAAGCAGATCAACGGATTCCTCATCGTTTCCGACTCGCTGCCCACGGACGGCACGGCGGAATACCGCGCATCGAATCTCTCTTTGCAGACGATCGAGGAATTGCAGCGCACGCTGAATCGCCTGGTGGTGAAGGTGCGCCTCGAAGGCAAGGGCGTAAATCCAGAGGTTGTGGATTGGGCTCAGAGAGTCAGGGTTACGCTGGACCAAAAGAAGATTGCGCGCGGGCAGACGACCACGGAGAACGCGGGGCAATCGTTCATTCTGGCGTATGTGATGGCCATTCTGCTGTTCATGGCCATCCTGCTGTACGGCGTGAACGTCATGAGCTCGGTGCTGGAAGAGAAAACGACACGGATCATCGAGGTGCTGGTATCGTCGCTCCGACCTTTCCAGTTGATGCTGGGGAAGGTCATTGGAGCGGGCGCCGTCTCATTCTTCCAGTTCCTGATCTGGGGAGTCTCTGCGCGCTTGCTGATCGCCCTACGTGTTCCCATTGCCCGGATGCTGGGCGCGGATGCGTCGGCCGCGCGAAGCATTCAGCTGCCGCATATCCCATTTGCCACCGTCGCCGTCTTCATGGCGTTCTTCCTGGGCGGATTCCTCCTCTACTCCGCGATGTTCGCGGCGGTGGGGGCGATGTCGAGCAACGAACAGGAAGCCCGCCAGGCACAGCAGCCGGTGACGTACCTGCTCATGATTTCGTACTTCTCGATTATCGGGCTGACGAACGATCCCAGCTCGACGTTTGCGAGGACGCTGTCGCTCGTGCCGTTCACGTCACCGATCGCGACGCCAGTTCGTTGGACGGCCGGCAGTATGGGCGTAGGAGAGCTCGGGGCCTCGCTGGCGATCCTGCTGCTGGGGATTGTGGGAGTGACATGGGTGGCGGCGAGGATATATCGGGTCGGTATTCTCATGACTGGCAAACGGCCAACCATGAAAGAGCTGGTGCGCTGGGTTAGGGCCTAGACGTTGAGGTAGACGCCCCCAGACAGACGCCGAGAGGCCGAAGCGGCTGAGGGGATCTGAGGGGCGAGGCGTGAGAAAGGCACGGCATGCATGAATTGGATGCCGTGTCTCCTGTTTTGGGACTTCATTTTGCTCACGTGGCCCACTACAAAACGCTGAAAGCATGGCAGCACGCGCAACGATTGGCGATTGAGTGCGTGCGGACGTCTCGAGCGTTCCCTGACTATGAGCAGGCAGGACTCGCGGATCAGCTGCGTCGCGCGTGTTATAGCGTCCCCCTCAACATTGCCGAAGGCAATACGCGCTACGGATCACGGGACTGCCGCCGTTTCCTCGATACAGCCCGCGGCTCCCTCGCAGAAGTCGAGACGATCATCGAAATGGCGAGGGAGCTCGGGTACATCACTCCTGCTGATTTTGGTCGCTTGGAAGCTCTGGTCAACGAAACAGGTCGCACGCTGTACGGCTTGCTTCGTAAGGTCAGCGGCGCCGCCGGCAAGCTCCCGATTCCTCGCGCCTCGTAGCCCTCAGCCGCTCGGCCGCTCGGCGTCTCACTCAGCGTCTCCCTCGACGTCTCATTGCCTGGCTCGTTATTCTTCGAGCCATGTCTGTGGACTATGACGTCATAGTCGTCGGTGGTGGTCACGCCGGTACTGAGGCAGTAGCGATGGCATCCCGTTTGGGCGCCAAGACGCTTCTCCTCACATCCGTCTTGGATACGATCGGTCAGATGTCCTGCAATCCCGCCATCGGCGGGATCGCAAAGGGTACCGTCGTCCGCGAAGTCGACGCCCTGGGTGGCTTGATGGGCCGCGCCGCCGATCGCGCGACCATCCAATTCCGGATGCTCAATCGCTCCAAGGGCCCCGCCGTCTGGGCCCCCCGCGCGCAATGCGACCGCACCCTCTATCGCCGCGCCGTGCGGTTTCTGCTCGAGCAATTCCCTACCCTCGAGCTCAGTCAGGGCATGGTCACAAATCTGCTCTTCGAGAGCCAAGGCACTCGTATCACCGGCGTCGAAACGGGAGACGGGCGCCGCTTCAGCGCGCGTGCCGTCATCATCACGGCCGGCACGTTCCTCCGCGGGCGCATTCACCTCGGCACCGACACGCAGATTCCGGCGGGACGTGCGGGTGATCTTCCGTCCGTTCAGATGGCGCAAGTCATTGAGAATATTGGACTTACGGTAGCACGCTTCAAGACCGGTACGCCGCCCCGCGTCGACGGCCGGTCCGTCAATTGGGACAAGGTCGAGCGCCAGGACGGCGACAGCGAAGAGTTGCGTTTCTCCTTCCACCAGCGCGTCGAGCGGCCACGTCAGGTGCCGTGCTGGATCACATGGGCCGGTGAAGAAGTGAAAGAGATTATCCGGCAGCATCTGAAGGAGTCAGCGCTGTACGGCGGCGCGATCAGCGGACGCGGGCCGCGCTACTGCCCGTCGGTCGAAGACAAGATCGTGAAGTTCCCCGACGCGAAGCGTCACCAGATCTTCCTCGAGCCCGAGGGACTCGACACCACCGAGCTCTACGTCAACGGCCTTTCCACTTCCCTCCCCGTTGCCGTGCAGCTCGAGTTTCTGCACGCCGTCCCCGGCCTGGAGCGCGCGAAGATGACGCGGCCCGGGTACGCGATCGAGTACGACTACTATCCCCCGACCCAGCTGACGCCCTGGCTCGAGGTGAAGAGCGTCGAGCATTTGTTCTTCGCCGGGCAGATCAACGGCACCACGGGTTATGAGGAAGCGGCCGGACAGGGGGTCGTGGCCGGTATCAACGCCGTGCGGCGGATCCGCGGCGCAGAGCCCGTGGTCCTGGGTCGCGACGATGGGTACATCGGCGTGTTGGTGGACGACCTCGTGACGCGCGGCGTGGATGAACCGTATCGGCTGTTCACGTCGCGGTCGGAGTTCCGGTTGCTCCTGCGTCAGGACAACGCCCTGCGCCGTTTGCTGCCGCTCGCCGAGCGCCTCGGTTTGCTGACCGACGTCGAGCTGCGCGCGGCCGAGCACCGGCTCGCCGCGGAGATGTCGATTCTGAACGTCGCCCGGGAGACCACGATCACGCCTGCGCAGGCCACCGGTCCGCTCGCTCAGAGCGGGACGGAGTTGACCGAGGGTGAGCGTATCGCGGTCGTCGCGAAGCGCCCGGGTGTATCGCTTGGCGCGTTGCTGCTGGCCGCGGGGGTTCGTGGCGGAGCTCCGGCCGAGGCGGTACTTGCCGCCGAAATCGAGATCAAGTACGACGGCTACTTGGCACGCGAGCGGGCAGCGGCAGCTCGGCTCGCGGAATTGGCGTCGTTCGCCTTGCCGGCGGACCTGCCCTACCTGGACCTCCGGACGCTCGCTACGGAAGCGCGGCAAAAGCTCGATCGGGTGCGGCCCACATCGCTGGCACAAGCTGCGCGCGTGCCGGGTGTGACGCCCAGCGACCTGCATAACCTCGTCTTTGAGGCGACCCGCTGGCGCCGACAGGTGGCCTAGCGCCTCATTGTTGCAGTTCCACGTGAAACTTACGCTCTTTCGTTTCACGTGAAACGAACGTATATTCAACGCGCACAACATTATCAGTTACATAACTTATTGACACATAACGACTTATAATGTCCCGTGTAATCGCTATCGCCAATCAAAAGGGTGGCGTCGGCAAAACAACGACCGCCGTCAACCTTGCCGCGTCCCTCGCAACCGCGGAGCGCAAGACGCTCCTCATCGACGCGGACCCGCAAGGCAATTCGACGAGCGGCGTGGGGATCGAGCGCGATCGCATCCGTCACTCGCTGTACGACGCGCTGATCGACGGCTCGCCCTTGGTGCAGTCGCGCTTCCCGCACGTGCACTTTCCCTATCTCGACGTCGTGCCCGCGACCCAGGACCTGGTGGGCGCCGAGTTGGAGCTCGTCAACCAGCGCTCGCGCGAGACGCGCATGCGCGACGCGCTGCGCGATGTGCGCGAGGAGTACGGCTACGTCATCATCGACTGCCCGCCGTCGCTGGGATTGATCACGCTCAACATGCTCACCGCCGCGGACAGCGTCATCATTCCGATTCAGTGTGAGTACTACGCGCTGGAAGGGCTCTCGCAGCTCCTCAACACCGTGAAGCTCGTGCAGCGCAACTTCAATCCCGCGCTCGCCATCGAGGGCGTGCTGCTCACGATGTACGACGCGCGCCTCAATCTCTGCAAACAAGTCGCCGAAGAAGCAAAAGAGTATTTCGGCGGCCGCATGTTCAACGTCACGATCCCGCGCAACGTGCGCCTGGCTGAAGCGCCCAGCTTTGGAAAACCGATCGTGCTGTATGACGTGCAGTCGGTGGGAGCCAAGAGCTATCTGGCGGTCGCCCAAGAGGTGATTCGCCGCGTCGAGCAAGCCGCCCCACCCTCGCCCAGCCTCCCCGCTATTGAACCGCTGCCGGAGGTGCCCGCATGACGGAAACCGCCGCAGGAAGACGCCGCCTCGGCCGGGGGCTCGAGGCACTCCTCGGGCCGACTCGGGAGGAGGCCGAACGGGAGGGGAGTCTGGTCGAGCTGCCGATTCAGGACATTCGACCCAACCCGTTCCAGCCGCGGAAGAGGGTCGACCCCGCGGCGCTGGAAGAGCTCGTCTCCTCGATCAAGCAGGCAGGATTGCTCCAGCCGATCGTGGTGCGCCGCGCGAACGGTGGGGGAAGTGCCTACGAGCTGATCGCTGGGGAGCGCCGGCTGCGCGCCTGCCAGCAGCTTGGCTGGGAACGCATTCCCGCGGTACAGCGCGAGGCCGACGATCGCACGCTGCTCACGCTGGCGCTGATCGAAAACCTCCAGCGCGACGACTTGTCGCCGGTTGACGAAGCCCGCGGCTACGAGCGCCTCATCGCGGAATTCAAGCTGGCCCAGCAAGACGTGGCCGACGCCGTCGGCCGCGATCGCTCGACGGTCGCAAACGCGCTGCGGCTTCTCAAACTGCCTGAAGTCGTACTGCAGATGCTGCACGAGGGACACCTCTCCGTCGGGCACGCGCGTGCGCTCCTCGCGCTGGAGGATCCGCGCATCGTCACGAACCTCGCGCGCGAAGCGGTGGCACAGGGGCTCTCGGTACGCGAGGTCGAGGATCGCGTGCGCGGTGGCCGCGCACCCGAGCGCCGCCCGAGGATGAAACGCGGCGTCGGCGCCGCTCCCGAAGTTCGGCGAGTCGAGGATGCGCTGCGCCGCCGTCTCGGTACCGATGTGCGCGTCTCGCTGCGTGCAAAAGGCAAAGGACACATTCATGTCTCGTTCTATTCCAACGAGGATCTGGCGCGGCTCCTCGAACTGATCCTCGGCGCGCCCTTCGACGGATGACGACGCGCGGCGTCACGATCGTCGTCCACGCGGACGGCGATCTCGAGTCCAAACAGTACCGGTTCCCCCGCTGGGCGGTGATGGCGGGGAAGTGGGGCGCGGGAGTGATCGCCGTCCTCGTCGTCTTGTTCTTCGCGTTTGCCGGACCGATCAGTCGCAACGCGGCGCGGGTGCCGGGCCTGGAGCGTGAGGTGTCACGCCTCCGCGTTGAAAACAGCCGCGTGCAACAGCTCGCCTCCGCCTTGAATCGCGCCGAAGCGAACTATCAGGAGCTGCGTCAAATGCTGGGCGTCAAAGCTCCGCCGGTGACACGCAGCGGCGGCACCGTCGCGCGCAATACCGAGGTCCCGGCGACGTCCATGCGGGCGGTGGCGATTCGGGCCTCGTTGCCGGGCGCGATGACTCGCTATGAGCGGGAGGAGTCGGTCCCCTCGCACTGGCCTCTCGATGTTCCCGGGTTCGTCACCCGCGGGCAGGTCCGTCCGGGCGTCTTGGACGAATCCCATCCGGGCATCGACATCGCGGTGCCGATCGGAACTCCGGTGCGGGCGTCCGGAGGTGGAACGGTGACCGCCGCCGGCTACGATCCCGACTATGGTCTGTTCGTCCTCTTGCGGCATCCGTCCGGGTATGAGACCATGTATGGTCACGCGTCACGGCTGCTCGCGGCCGAGGGCGATGATGTTCAGGCCGGGCAGGTCATTGGATTGTCGGGGAATTCGGGGCGGTCCACAGCGCCGCACCTGCACTTTGAGATTCGACGCGACGGCAAGTCGGTCGATCCGCTCGATCTAGTTAAGGAGGCGCACTGATGGGGGTGTTCAGCGAGAAAGGCGCTGGTGGGGGCGGGGGGGGCGGCGGGGGCGGCGGGGTCGGGGGCGGGAGCCGTGAAGGCGTTCCTGGGCTGTCGATCATTGGCGCCGGCATGCGGGTCGTGGGCGACATTTCCGCCGACGGCGTCGTCAAAATCGAAGGATCCGTGAACGGCACAGTGCGCGCGGCGAAGCAGGTGCTGGTCGCGAGGGGCGGGGAAGTGGAAGGCGACGTCGTGAGCCGCGAAGCGATCATCGGTGGAGAAGTGCGCGGCGCCATCTACGCCGAAGAGCGCGTCGAGCTACAAGCGACGAGTGTCGTGCACGGCGACGTGCACACCAAACGGCTGCTGATTCAGGAAGGCGGTGAGATCAACGGCGTCCTGCGGATGGGAGAAGACGCCGGCCAACCGCCTCAAGTGACGCAGCGCGGAGGTCAAGCGTCTCTGGCGCGAGCCTAGATATCCACACGACTGCCAGATCCGCGTGTGGATTCTTTAAGTTGTTGCAATGTCTCATGTTACGCAATCCTGCCATGTGGAAAGACTCGTAACTGTTCTGATACTGTAACTACGGTGTCTTGAGTGCGCCTAGACACTTTGGTTCGCCATCTCGACGAATATCTCCGCGTCGCTGAGGAAGTCGCCGACGCGCCTGAAGCGCTGAATGGGCTCCAGGTCGGCAACTCGGGCGAGGTCACCCGCCTCGCGGCCGCGGTCGATTTGTGCGCAGCGACCGTGCGTCTCGCCGCCGAGCAGCGCGCCGACTGCCTGCTGGTCCATCACGGACTTTTTTGGGGCGGCTTCAGGCCACTGGTGGGCCCCGCGTACGCGCGCGTCGCCGGGCTCATCAAAGGAAACATCGCGCTCTACGCCGCTCACCTGCCGCTCGATCGCCATCCTGAAGTCGGCAACAACAGCGTGCTCGCGCGATTGCTGGGAATCACGATTCGTGGTGAGTTTGGATCGTATCACGGCGCGCCGATCGGCGTGTGGGGCGAGTACAGCGGCAAGCGCGAAGACCTGAGCTGGGCCATAACGAAGGGGCTCGGCACAGCACCACGACTGTTTCCCTTCGGCCCGGAACGCGTGCAGCGCGTCGGCATCGTCACCGGGGCGGGGGGCTCTCTGATTCCTCAGGCTGCCGCCGCGGGACTCGATACGTACATCACCGGCGAAGGCCAGCACTGGACATTTTTCGATGCCGAGGAGCTGCACCTCAACGTCTTTTATGCCGGCCACTATGCGACGGAGACGGTTGGCGTCAAAGCATTGGCCGAGCACATCCATAAGCAGTTCGACTTACCCTGGGTTTTTCTGGATCACCCCACGGGGTTGTGAATCCCCGACGGGTGCTAGCGGTCCTCGCCATCGCGGAGCTCCTGGCGATGGCTCCCTGGTTCAGCGCGTCGGCCGTCTCTCCTACACTCGCCCGTCTGTGGGCGCTCTCACCGGGGACCACTGCGTGGCTCACGATCTCCGTGCAGCTCGGTTTCGTCGCCGGAGCGCTATTGAGCGCCATTCTCACGCTCGCAGATCGACTGTCGGCACGCCGCCTTGTCGCGGGTTCCGCCGCTCTTGCCGCGGCGGCGACGCTCGGTGTTGCCGCCGCGCCGGGCATCACAATGGCCATCACGTGCCGGCTGCTGACCGGCGCGGCCCTCGCCGGCGTGTACCCGCCCGGGATGAGAATCGCCGCTGGCTGGTTTAAAGAAGGAAGAGGATTGGCGATCGGCGTTCTGGTTGGCGCGCTGACGCTCGGCTCCGCGAGCCCGCATCTGGTGCGTTGGGCGGTGTCACCGGCGGCGTGGCGCGTGGTTCTGGTCGTCGCCGCCATCAGCGCGCTCGCCGGAGGGCTGCTGGTGCTCCTTGTTCCCAATGATGGTCCCTACGCCGCCCCCTCGCCGCCGTTTTCGCTTGCCGCCGCTCCTCGGATTCTAAGAGACCGCGCGGTCGCGCTCGCGAACCTTGGCTACCTCGGCCACATGTGGGAGTTGTATGCGATGTGGACGTGGATGGCCGTTTTTGTCGCCGCCAGTGAGCACGCACGCCGCGGGTCGCAGACGGATGTCACGGGACTCGCCGCGCTGGTGACGTTCGCGGTTGTCGGGAGTGGAGCGATCGGCTGTTGGCTGGGCGGGCGGTACGGTGACCGATGGGGCCGCAGTCTCGTGACCAGCGCCGCGATGCTGGTGTCGGGAAGCTGTTCGCTTGCTGTCGGCCTATTGTTCGGCGCGCCGTTGTGGGCGTTGATCCCGTTGCTGCTGGTGTGGGGCGTTTCCGTCGTCGCCGACTCCGCGCAGTTCTCCGCCGCAGTGAGCGAACTCGCGCCGCGCGATTACATCGGCACCGCGCTCACGCTCCAGACGAGTCTCGGCTTTCTGCTGACGTGTGCGACTATCTATCTGCTTCCGACCCTCGCCGCGGCGATCGGTTGGCGTTGGAGCATGAGCGTCTTGGCGGTCGGACCCGCCCTCGGGATTTGGGCGATGCTGACTTTGCGTCGCCGGACCAGTCTCTAGGGCAGCAGGAACACGCCGACTTCGCCATCGTAGTCGTCGGCGCTGCGCGTCGTACCGGCGGGGGCCACCCATGGGCCCCCGTCTCGACGCACGTTGATCCGGTGGATGCCGCGGGGGATTCGGAACGTCCCTTCCCAGGCGCCCTCGCGGGCGGGATTGCGGCTGAGGAGCACCGGTTGCCAGTCCGTGAAGTCCCCGCTGATCTCTACCGCGACCGCACCGGGCGCATACAGCGTCAGCCGTACGGCATCGTCCCGGCTTGCATCAATCTCGAGCCGTGCATCCGCAGGGATCGTTGATCCATCCGATCCGTTGCTCGAATGTGGGATGACGGGACGGGTCCGGACTGCGGGCCTCCGAAGCCCGATCGCTCCCAGCCGCAGCGCCGCACTCACATAGCGGCCGGCGATGCTGCCCGTGACCACGTCGGTCGGGTAGCGGCCGGCAGACAGGACAACGCCGGTCCGCCGTCCCAGCATGAGTGTAGCGCTTCCCTCTCCGTACACGCCGCGGCCCGCGCCACGACTCAGCATCCGCGTTCCCAGCGTGCCCTCGAGTGAGACGCCGGCACGTTGCAGCCGCGCGGAGGAGCGAAGATCGGTATATGCGGTATCGCCAACGAACGAACGATCGAGCGACGCGTGCATCGTGACGTTGGCGCGAAGCAGCCACACGCCCATGGCCACGACGGCCACGGGACGCGCCCCTGCGCCAAATGACGCTTGCCCAACAGTCGTCCCGACCCAACCGCCGCGATCAGCATCCATCAAGTGGATCCGTGCTTCTGCGACGCCATGGCTGAAGCTCGCGATGCTGGCGTAGTCGCTCGCGCCAACCGCCAGGCCGAGCTCACCGCGCCATTGGCGAGCGAGCGGCGTGAGCCAGGATCCGTTCGCCGAGAAATCCAGGCTGCGGTTGCCGCTCTCAAATCGTAGATAGGTACCTCGGGCGCTCACAAAGCCGCGGCCGCGCGGGTTGTCCCACCGCACGCTGGGCGTCAACGATGCGGCGCCCGAGCCGAGGAATCCGTCGTACTTGACTGCGGAAATGCCGGCGTCGAATGTCGCGGCTACTTGACCGTGAACCGCATGCACGCCGGCTGCGCACGCCAGGCCGATGAGTGCGAGCGCTCTCACAGCAACACCCCCCGACTACGGCCGGCTGGGGGGCCGGCGGGGAGGCTGGCCGGGGCCGGGGCTGCTGATGGCGTCCCGGACTCCCGTGTTCAGCGCGCGTACGGCCGCGGCGGCGCCGGGAGGAGCGCCGAGCGCGATGTCGCGCTCCACGGCGCGACGGAACTCGACCAGGTCGGCGTCGCGGGCCTTTGGTGCCAACGCCAGCACGGCGGCGGCGGCACTGTCGGTGGGAACCCCGCTCGCCACAAGGTCGGCAAGGACAGACAGCGCCATCGTGAGCGGGGGACGCCGCACATCGCGGAGCTGCGTGAGCAGCTGTGGCGTCGCACCGGCACGCAGCGCCGCGACGCCCGCTTCCAGCTCGGGTGCGGAGGCGCGCGTCCCAAGCGCGGTGCGTGCGGTACCAAGATCTGTGGCCAGCCGCCTGACGGCGGCGACGATTCGCGCACCGGGCGCACCTTTGGTCGCGCCCTCCAGCGCCCGCTGGATGAGCGGTTCACTGGGAAGTCCGACAGCGCGCGCAGAATCCACGACCGTAACGACGAGCGACCGAGTTTCCGGGTCGAGCCGCTCAAATCGTGGATCCTGCGCCGCAATCTGCGCGGCGATCAGCAACGCGGCGAGCATCATGAGCCCTTTCCTCCCACTGTTACCACCGAACTTGGTGTGCCGAACTCGTCGTCTCGCGCGGCCGGTGCGCCGGGATCGGCGCGCCATTCGACGCCATTGACGAGAAATGCGTAGCGGTAGCGTCCGGGTGCGAGGGGCACGACCGTGGCCCAGACGCCGTGTGCGGTTTGCATGGGCGAACGCGCCGGATCCCAATCGTTGAAGTCGCCCACGAGCGATACCGACGATGCCTGCGGCGCGACCAGCACGAACTGGAAAGCATCCGGGTTGGCGTCGGAGCCGCGCAGCCAGGGCCATGCAATGACGACCGCGCCGAGGACTGCGGCCGCCGCCAGCCACGGCCATGCGCGGAGCAGCGGACGACGCCCAGGCGCTGGTGGCTGCGTGTCGTGCGCGATCTCGCGCATCACGCGAGCGTCCAAACCTGGGTCAATCGACATCGGCCGGCGCAGCTGCCGGATCATCCGCTCGACGATGTCGTCCTCTTGCTCAAACATGTTCCGCCTCTCTCAGGAACTTCTGCAGCTGCTCGCGCGCGCGCTTCACCCGCATCTTCAGGGCAGATATGCCGGCGCCGGTGAGCTCCGCGATCTCCTCGTACTCGAGATCCTCGACATGCTTGAGGAGAAACGCCTCGCGGTACTCCGGCGCGAGCCGCGCCAAGGCGCGATCGACTGCGTCGGTCCACTCCAGCCGTTCCATCTGATCGGGATGCGCCGCGCCGTTCACTGCGTCCGCATCGCGTACGAACAACCGGCGACGGCGCGCCGCGCGCCCGCCCGTGGTACGGCAGCGGTTCACCAGAATCCCGTACAGCCATGCCCCGAACCGCGCGGGGTCGTTGCAGCGCTCGAGCGAGCGGTAGGCGCGCACGAAGCTGTCTTGCAGCGCTTCCTCCGCGTCTTCCCGGTCCCCGATCATGTGGACCGCGTAACGACCCAAGCGATCGCGATAGCGCGCGACCAGCGCGCCGTACGCGCCGATGTCGCCGGCCCGGATCCGGCGCACCAGCTCTGCGTCGCTTGCTTCCACTCTGTCTATACCCATCCTGTAAGTCACCACGTCACATGAGGAAAGCAGGTGCGGCGTTGTGACGCCGCACGGGGCATATGGGTATTTCATTGCAAGAGGTGCGACTGCGCAACACCCTTGGGAGGAATTTGACGATGTCGAGACTAAACCTCGCCCTGCTGGCCGTCGCCACGATTGTGCTCGCCTGCTACAAGGACGATTCCGGACCTGCGGGCCTTCCTAACGGTAAACCGATGACCAAGGTGCTGCTCACGGACGATCCCTTCCCATTCGACACGGTGCAGCGCGTCGATGTGTACATCGTCAGCGTCAGCGTTTCGACTCAGCCCGACACCGGCGGCTCAGCCGACAGCATGTCCTGGGTGACCGTTGCCGAGCCGCACCGGCAAATCAATCTGCTGGAGCTGCAACAGGGCGACACCGCGCTGCTCGGCGGCAAAGACATCCCGGCCGATCTCTACAGAGCGGTGCGGGTCATCATCGACGCCGATTCCTCGGCGGGAATCCGCTTCGTTGACGGATCTCAGGCGCTGGTCCACTGGGGCGGCGCCGGCCCTCAGGCGATCCACGCGTTCGTCGAGGCCGCGGTCGACGTCCCCGAGGAAGGCGCCGAAATCGTCATCGACTTCGATGTCGGCCGCAGTTTCCACTACAACGACTTGGGCGATGGCGGATTCAACTTCCTGCCCTGGATTCGCGCGGTGAACCGGGCCGCGACCGGCGGGATCGCGGGCACCGTTCGAACGGATACGAGCGCCGGGACTGCCGGCCCCTTGGCCAAGGCGACCGTGAGTGCCTGGGGTGGTGGCCCAGGTAACTGGTACATCTACTCGACGGGAGTCACGGACGACCTCGGACACTATCGCCTCGCGTATCTCCTGCCCGGGACGTACATCGTCGGGGTGGAGCCGCCATCGGGGAGCAGCGTGGGATCGGCGCTCGACTCCAACGTGGTCGTGACTCGGGGGGCTGAGACGACGCACGACGTGACGTTGTCGGCGTTCCGAGGCGCCGTGTTCATTCTCGGCGCGAGCTCGATGCTGGTGAACCGCACGAACCAGCTCGAAGCCATCGTCGTGAATGCGCAGCATGAGCAGGACACGACGGCGGCGGTCGTCTGGCAGAATCTCGACACGGCGGTGCTCGGTCTGCGTGACAGTCTGCGGTTTGCTTATGTCACATCGAAGACTGTCGGGACTGGCCGCATCGTTGCATCGAGCGGCGCGCTGGCCGATACGCTCGTGATCCAGGTCGCACCCGACACGTCGTCGTCTCCCGCACCACACCGTTAAGAAGCAGGGCGGCACGGCGCGGCTATATTGCGCGCCGTGCCCGCCCCTCGCGACGCCGCCGGCCGGTTTCATAATCCGTGGGTTGAGAATGCCGTGCCGCCGTTCGGCAGCCTGCTGACGTGGATGTTGGTCCATCGCACCACGCGGCCGCGCCCCAAAGATCCCGATCCCCGTGTCTTCAGAACGGTGCGGCATTCGTTTCCCGCTCCGCGCGCTCCTACATCGCAGGTCACCGTGACGTGGGTTGGGCATGCGACGCTGCTCGTCCAGATTGCCGGCCTCAACATGCTCACCGATCCGATGTGGGGTGAGCGCGCGTCCCCTTTCTCCTTTGCAGGCCCGCGCCGGTGGGTGGCCCCCGGTGTACCGCTCGACGACCTGCCGCCAATCGATATCGTCTTGCAGTCACACAATCACTACGATCATCTCGACGATGGCAGCGCGCGCGCAATCGCGCGCGCGCACCCGAACGCCTCGTGGCTCGTGCCGCTCGGCCTCGCGGAGTTCGTACGCCGGCGAGGGGCGCGCCAGGTTAGGGAGCTGGACTGGTGGCAGGAAGCGGACATCGGGCCAGTGCACTTCACCAGCGTGCCGGCCCAGCACTTCAGCGGACGCACGTTGGGAGACCGCGGTGCAACGCTGTGGTGTGGGTGGGCGCTCGCCGCCCGCAACGGTCGGCGTGTGTACTTCGCCGGAGACACCGGTCATCATCCGGAATTCGGGTTGATCGGCGAGCGCTGCGGCCCCTTCGACATCGCACTCCTGCCCATCGGCGCGTATGAGCCGCGCTGGTTCATGCGCTATCTCCACATGAACCCGGAAGAAGCGGTTGCGGCCTTCCGCGCGCTGAACGCTCGCACCATGGTGCCGATCCACTGGGGCACGTTCAAGCTCACCGACGAGGCGATGGATGAGCCGCCCCTCCGAGCCCGCGCCGCTTGGCACGCGGCCGGGCTGCCGCTGGACCAGTATCGCCAACTCGCGCATGGCGAGACTCTCGTGCTAGACTAAGCCGTGCGCTTTCCCCCCGTTTTGCTCCTCGCCATGGGACTGAGCGGTGCGGCCTGTGCCGGACGCCGGGCTATGCCGCCTCTTGCCGGACCGTCGTCCGCGCCGGTGATGGAGACGCCCGCTCGCGTCTCGCTCATCGCCGCGCCGGGAGACGCCGAATGGAAAGCGCTGGGCGACGAAGCGACGGCGCTGCTGTCGCGGTATCTGCGAATCAACACGACCAATCCGCCGGGCCGGGAAATCACGGCCGCGCGCTGGCTCGCGGACGTGCTGCGGCGTGACGGTATCGAATCGCAAGTCTTCGAGCCGGCGCCAGGCAAGGCGAATCTGTATGCGCGCCTCGCCGGAGACGGCAGCGCGCGTCCGTTGATCCTCCTGAACCACATGGACGTCGTGCTGGCGTCGCCGGAGTACTGGACGGTTGATCCGTTCGGCGGCGTGGTGAAAGACGGCTACGTGTGGGGGCGCGGCGCGCTCGACATGAAAGGCGAAGCGATCGCGCAGCTGATGACGATGTTGGTCCTGAGGCGGGCCCATGTGCCGCTCAAGCGCGACATCATCTTTCTGGCGACGGCGGATGAAGAGATTGGCGCGGGCGTCGGCGCTGCTTGGATTGCCGAGCAGCGCCCGGATCTGGTTCGCAATGCCGAGTTCCTGCTGAACGAAGGCGGGCTCACGCGTGCCGACGGGCGTGGCGGCGTGGAGTTTTACGGCGTCGGCATCACCGAGAAATCACCGTTCTGGCTCGATGTGACGGCACGCGGCACCGCCGGCCACGGTTCGCGGCCCACGCCGGACAATCCCGTCCACCGGTTGATCCGTGCCCTGGGCCGGATCGCCGCGTGGCAGACGCCGCTCACCGTGACGCCTGCGGTCGAGCGCTCATTTCGCGATCTCGCGACGATCGAGCGCGATTCCACCATCCGCCGCTGGCTCGCCGACATTCGCGCGGCGCTGCGCGATACGCTGGCGGTCCGCGCGATCACGTCCGACCTCACGTACAACGCGCTGCTGCGCAACACGATTTCCATCACGGGCTTGAAGGGCAGCGATAAGACCAACGTGATTCCGCCGGTCGCGACGGCCGCGATCGACGTCCGGCTGCTCCCGGGGCAGGATCCGGCGACGTTTCTCGCGGATCTCGTACGGGTCGTGGGCGATACGGCGGTGACGCTGCGGCCTCAAGGGCCGAGCTGGCCGGCCACGGAGAGCTCGACCGAGACGGACATGTTTCGCGCGATTACCGCCGTCGCGAAATCGCGCCACCCCAACGCGCTCGTCACCACGCTGATGCTGCCGGGATTCACCGATAGCCACTACTTCCGGCGTATGGGAATCGCGAGCTACGGCTTGGGGCCGTTCCCGCTCACGCAAGGCGAATCCCGCGGCGTGCACGGAAACGACGAGCGCGTCAGCGTGGAGGCGTTGCGTTTTGGCGTACGGTTTTACTACGACGTCGTGGCGCGCGTCGCGGCGCAGTGAAGCCTCACTTCAGCGGGACGACGAATCGCACGATGAGCCGTTCGGACGTCTGAGGACTCACGCTGCAAAAGCAGTCCCCGATCAGCTGCTTCACGCCCAGCACCTCGGCCTCGGCGATGCCGGCAACGTCGCGATAGGTGATCTCGAGCGTCCGGCCATCAATCACTCGATACGTCACCGGACGTCCGAGCAGCCGATGGTGCGGATCGATCTTCGCGAGCCCATCGGCGAGTTTGCGTTGTAGGTCGTTGAGGACTTCGGGCGACGTCATGCCCCCCCCCCGACTGCCGCGGCATTGCGCCGCATCCCGGCGTGGCCCGGTCTCGAGAACGGCGTGTCGCCGTAGCGGCGCGCGAATTCGTCCTCGCCTAACGTCGTGAGCGCATGGACATCCGGTGTCGCGACCTCGCGACGCGGCGCGAACCCGGGATCATTCGTCTCGCGCGCGAAGCTCACGTTCCAGGGACAGACATCCTGGCACACATCACACCCGAACACCCAGTCGCCCACCTGGGCGCGCTCGGTGTCCGTGAATTCGCCGCGATGCTCGATCGTGAGATACGAGATGCACGCCCGCGCATCGAGATCGCGCGGGCCGACGAAGGCCTGCGTCGGGCAAGCGTCCAGGCAACGCCGGCACGTGCCGCAGCGGTCTGCTTCGAACGGCAGATCGGCGGTGAGATCGGCATCGGTCAGCACGACGCCGATGAACGTGAACGATCCGATCTCGGGATGGATGAGCATCATGTTCTTCCCGATCCACCCGAGGCCCGCGAGCTGTGCCAGCTCGCGCTCGGGGACAGGTCCCGCATCGACGTAACAGCGCGTGATTGATCCGGGGACGATTTCGCGGATCGCCGCGGCGAGTTGTTCGAGGCGCGCTCCCAGGACGGCATGGTAGTCGGACGACCAGGCGTACTGCGCGACTCGCGGTTTCACTTCGCTCCCCCTCTCCACAACGTGGAGAGGGGGCCGGGGGGTGAGGGCCCCATGGAAATAATTCGTGAGCGTGACCACAGCCGCCCGCGCCTTCGGCATGATGAGCCGCGGGTCTTTCCGTTTTTCCGCCTGGCGATGCAGATAGGTCATCGTGCCGGCGTGGCCGTCCGCGAGCCAGCGATCGAGCTCCGCGGCGTGCGGATTCTGATCGAGTCGCGCGATGCCGGTCGCGGCAAAGCCGAGCTGGGCCGCTCGGCGCTTGATCTCGATGGTCACAGGCCCATCGTCTCGCGCCGCCAGCGCGCGAAGTTGACGACGTCGTCCACGGGCGGGACGGCCTGTTCGTCCCCGTACGCGGTGAACATGCGCCACTGCATGTAGTCGCGGGGCGGCAGCGGCAAAAAGGGCGGGCGCCGATACCAGTCGCGGGCGCGAAAACTCCACGCGAGCCGCAACAAATCCACGGCGACTCGCGGACGCGGCAATGCCTTCAGCGCCAAACGCAAATAGAATGCGGACCAACTCGCGATACGCAGCATTCCTTCTGTATATTCCCGGCCTATGACGCTCGCAAGCAGCGCCAAACCGCGCGCGCTGGGGCTCGCCCGGTATCGCGGCGAGTTCCCGATCTTTAAGAGCCAAGTCTATCTGAACACCTGCTCGCTGGGCGCGCTGGGCGAGCGCAGTCGGCGCAAGGTAGCCGAATTCCTCGATCTATGGCAGAGCCGAGGGGCGGCGGCGTGGTATGACGTGTGGTGGGAAGCGCTGAGCGACCTGCGCGCGCGGTACGGCCGCATCGTGAACGCCGCATCAGGAGGGGGCGAGATTGGGCTCGCGCCGAGCATCTCTGTCGCACTCAGCGCGGTCGCGGAGTCGCTCGACTACAGCCGGCGTCCCAAGGTCGTCGTTACGTCGCTCGATTTTCCCACGGTCGCCTATCAGTGGTTCGCGAAGGTCAGGCGTGGCGTGGAGGTCGTGGTCGTCGAGAGTCCCGATCGGATCAGCGTGCCGGTGGAGGCGATCGCGCGGGCCATCGATGATCGTACGGCGTTGGTCGCGACGTCGCACGTGTACTTCACGAGTGGCGCGATTCAAGACATCACGCGCGTGGCCGACGCCGCGCACGCGCACGGCGCGCTCTGTCTGATCGACGCGTATCAGTCAGTCGGTCAGGTGCCTGTTGATGTCAAAGCCACTGGGGTAGACGTACTCGTCGCCGGCGGTCTCAAGTGGCTGCTCGGCGGGCCAGGTATCGTTTTCCTGTATGTCAAAGAGGACGTCGCGCGGCGGCTCGAGCCGGGAATCGCCGGGTGGTTCGGGCAGCGCGAGCAGTTCGCGTTCGACCCCCGGCAGTTGACGTTCCACAATGACGCCCGGCGCTTCGAGCTGGGGACACCATCGCTCGCCGCTGTGTACGCCCAACTTGGCGGCCTCGAGTACATCGAGGAGATCGGCATCCCGGCCATCCGCGAGGTGACCGCCGCCCTGACGGAGGATCTCATCGCTCGATCGCGCGACGCGGGATTCCAGCCCAAGGTCGCCGCCGATCCCGCGCAGCGCTCGGCGATCGTGATGATTCCTATGCCGGATCCCGCGGCGAGCGTGCGACACTTGGCGGCGGGCGGCGTGATCGCCGACACGCGGCCCGGCCATGTCCGGTTTTCGCCCTTCTTCTATAACGTGCAGGAAGACCATGTCAGAGCAACCGAGCGCCTCGCCTCGCAGCCCGCTAACTGAGGACGAACAACTCCTCATCCCGCCGCAGGTCGTTGCGATCGAGCGGCGGGCTTCCTTCACGAGCACCGACCCCTGGCGCGTGCTGCGCATCATGGGGGAGTTCGTCGAAGGGTTCGACACCCTGTCCGACGTACGCAACGCCGTGACGGTCTTCGGCTCCGCGCGCACGCCGGAGAGTGACCCGTACTACGCGGCGGCCCGCGAGACATCCCGCATTCTTGCAAAGGAAGGGTTCGCCATCATCACCGGCGGCGGGCCGGGTATCATGGAAGCGGCGAATCGGGGAGCCCAAGACGGCGGTGGTCTGTCGATCGGCTGCAACATCGAATTGCCGTTCGAGCAAGGGACGAACAAATGGGTGGAGCGCTCGATCAATTTCCGCTACTTCTTCGTGCGCAAAACGATGTTCGTGAAGTATTCGACGGCGTTCATCACCTTCCCCGGTGGCTACGGCACGATGGACGAGCTGTTCGAGGCGCTGACGCTGGTCCAAACGGGGAAGGTCAAACAGTTCCCCGTCGTGCTGTTCGGCCGCGATTACTGGGGCGGGCTCGCAGACTGGCTCAAGGAGCGGGTCGCCGGCGAGGGAAAGATCTCGCCGGAGGACCTGAACCTGTTCCTCGTAACGGACGACCCCAAGGAAGCGCTCGGCTGGATAATGGACGCCCGCGAGCGTCGCACGCGCGCCTACCGTGCCATGAGCCAAGCCGCCCAGGCGACCCGATGACGCAAAACGAGTTCCTGCGCGGACAGCGCATCAATCCCAAGCCGGTCAGCGGGAAGGAAACGGTCGCCGATCTCGTGGATAACGCGTTTCTCGCGTATAACGCCGGCCGCCTGGCGGAAGGCTGCCGGCTCTTTGCCGAGCAAATGCTCGAAGAGGACGTGACCGTCGGGATGAGCCTCACGGGCGCGATGACGCCGGCGGGACTGGGCATGTCCACCATCATCCCGCTGATCGAAGCGGGATTTGTGGACTGGATCGTGTCCACCGGCGCGAATCTCTATCACGATGCGCACTTCGGCCTCGGCATGGCGATGCACCGCGGCACCCCGTTCGCCGACGACGTCGTGCTGCGCGAAGAGGGGGTCGTGCGGATCTACGACATTTTCTTCGACTACGACGTGCTCCTCTCCACCGATCGCTTCGTGCGCGACGTTTCCGCGCGAGAGGAATTCCAGCGCCCGATGAGCACCGCCGAGTACCACTACCTGCTCGGCGGCTACGTGCTGGAGCGCGAGAAGGCGCTCGGGTTGTCGCGGAAATCCGTCCTCGGTGCCGCGCACGGCGCGGCGGTGCCGATCTACACGTCCTCCCCCGGCGACTCCTCCATCGGCATGAACGTCGCCGAGCAGGCGCTGTCGGGAAGCAAGCTGCGTTTCGATGTCAGCGCCGATGTGAACGAGACGTCGTCGATCGTGTTTTACGCCAAGGTTCACGGCGGCAAGAGCGGGGTTCTGATCATCGGCGGTGGCAGCCCCAAGAACTTCGTGTTGCAGACGGAGCCGCAGATCCAGGAAGTCCTGGGGATCAGCGAAAAGGGCCACGACTACTATCTCCAGCTGACGGATGCCCGCCCCGACACCGGCGGTCTGTCCGGCGCGACGCCGTCGGAAGCCGTGAGCTGGGGTAAGGTCGATCCGGACAAGCTTCCCGGCACGGTCGTGGCGTATCTCGACAACACCGTGGCCTTCCCGATCCTGGCGGCGTACGCACTGGCCCGGCGCAAGCCCCGCAAGCTGAAGCGCCTCTACGACAGACGCGCGGAGATGATGCGCGAGCTCACCGACTCGTATCTCGAGGCGAAAGCGGATCGGGACGCCCGCGCCGAGGCAGCCACTGGCGGCCGCGCAACCTGACAGCCGCCAGGCAGTGACTCCCACCAGGGCGTACGCCGCGTACGTCCTGGGGCTGCTGACGCTGGTCAATCTCCTCAACTATCTCGACCGCAACGTTGTCTACGCGGTGTTCGAGCCAATCAAGCGCGACCTGCAGGTATCCGACGCGCAGCTCGGCTGGCTCGGTTCGGCGTACATCATCGTGCTGTCGCTCGCGGCCTTACCGCTCGGCGTGATCGGCGATCTGCGATCGCGGCGCAGCGTCATCACGTGGGGCGTCGCGATCTGGAGCGCCGCGACCACCGCGGGCGGCTTCGTACGTCAGTTCTGGCAGCTGTTCGCCTGCCGCGCGCTCGTCGGTTTTGGTGAAGCGGGATACGGCCCCGCTTCACAGGCGATCATCGCCCAGTACTACCGGGGGCGGCGCCGGGCGTTCGCCATCGGGATTTACTCGGTCGGCATGGCGTTCGGCGGCGTACTGGGCATCTGGTTCGGCGGGGTGATCGCGGAGCGATACGGCTGGCGCTGGGCCTTCATCTGGATGGGCGTCCCGGGGCTCGTGCTCGCGCTGCTCGCGTCACGCCTGCGGGAGCTCGATCGCCGGCCGCCACCGCCCGTCGCCGAAATCCTGCAGCAGTGGTGGCGCCATGGCATGCATGGCGTGACGCGCTACGTCATGCCGCTCGCGATTTGCTCGGGCGTCGGCGCGCTGTTGGCGGGACTGCTCGCGCTGTTCGAAGGCATTCCTTCTGGGTTCGACACGGCGGTCTTCGGCGTCGGGGTGAGTGTGGGAATCGCGTGGACGGTATGGCGGCTCGTGCCGCTCGCGGTGCGCCGTACGACCGAAGCGGGCGCGGTTGCCGCGGGCGCATTCGACGACTTTCAGGATGCCGCCATCTTGGTGCTGCGGACCCCGACCTTGATTTGGGTCTTTCTTGGCGGCGCGATGGTCACGTTCGCGGTCAACGGGCTCATTGCCTGGGCGGCGGCATTCATGCAGCGCATGCACGGACTGTCGATCGCCCGCGTGGGTGCCGAGTTCGGCGTGTGGGCGCTGAGCGGCGGTGTGGTCGGCGCGCTCGTCGGCGGCCGGTTCGCGGACCGCCTCCAGCAACGCTGGCGGGGCGGCCGCGTACTCGCATCAGGCGCCGGCTTCGTGCTCGGCGCTCCCGTGTGTGCCGCGCTGCTGCTCGTCCACGACCTTCGCTGGTTCGCGCCGCTCATCATGGCGACGTACTTCTTTTACACCTGGTACAACGGGCCGCTCGCGGCGGTGATCCTCGACGTCGTGCCACCCGCCGTGCAGGCGTCGGTGCTGGGAGCGTTCGTGCTGTTTTCGCACCTCGCCGGCGACGCACTCGCACCGCCGCTCATCGGCTATCTGTCCGACCGCACCGGCAACCTGCGGACGGCCATGCTGCTGCTTCCCGCGGTGGGGTTGCTCGGCGGCCTCGTGATTCTCATCGCCTTGAAGACCGTCTCGCGCGACATGGAGCGCGTCACGTCATGAAGATCGCGGTGATCTTCGACTCGCTCCATCCCGAATGGGAGGATGCCGCCTTCAAGCGCGAGGTGGCGGAGAAGGCGGAAGAGGCCGAGTACGACGTCGCGCGGGCGCTGCTGGCGGGCGGCCACGACGTGCTGATGATCGGCATCGGCGACGACGTCGGGCCGCTGCTCGCCAAGCTGGCGGAGTTCCAGCCGCAGCTCGTGTTCAACGGCTGCGAGGGATTTCGCAAGAACGCGCGCCACGAATACGCCATCGCGGCGTTGCTGGATATGTACGGCTATCGCTACACCGGGTCGTCCCCGACCGCGCTGCTCGTCGCCCGCAATAAGTCGCTCACAAAGAAGATTCTTGCCTTTCACAGCATCCGCGTGCCGGCGTTCGCGGAATTTCACGAGGGCGATGCGCTGGTGCGCCCCTCCGAGCTGCGCTTTCCCCTGATCGTGAAACCGTTGCTGGAAGACGCGTCGATCGGCATCGCGCAGGCATCCGTCGTCGAGGACGACGCGAGCCTGAAACAGCGCGTCGAGTTCATCCACACGAAGTACCATCAGGCGGCGATTGTCGAAGAGCTGGTCGAGGGGCGCGAGGTCTACGTCGGCCTGATCGGCAATGACGATCTCGAGGTGTTGCCGCTCACGGAAATGACGTTCGGTGAGCCGGAGACCGCTGAGCATCGCATCGCGACGTATAAAGCGAAATGGGACGAGGATTACCGGAAGAAAAAGAAGATCAAGAACGTGTTCGCCAAAGGGGTGTCGGACGAGCTGACGCGGCGGATCGGCGAGATCTGCACCACGGCATTTCACGCGTTGTGGCTCCAAGACTACGGTCGCGTGGACGTGCGATTGGCGCACGACAATGAGGTGTACGTGCTCGAGGTGAATCCCAATCCGTTCATCGCGGCCGAGCACGAGCTGGCGGAGGCCGCCGAGAAGTCGGGCCTCAAGTACAACGCCTTCATTCAGCGCATCGTCGACGAGGCGATGGCGCGGTGAGCCGCCGCGAGGTTCCGACGCCCGAGCTGCGCTGCCCCAGATGCCACACCGAGCTGGAGCGGTTCTGGAGTTACTGTCCCAGCTGTAGCCGGCGCCTCGAGTGGCGGGACACGCAACGCGAGACCGGTGCGGAGTGCGCCTACTGCGGGTGGATGGTGTCGGACGCCTCGTCCTTCTGCCCCTGGTGCGGCCGGAACATTCAGGACAAGGATTCGAGCGAAGAGCCCCTCAAAGCGCCGAAGGGGTTCAAGTTCCACGCCCGCTGCGACTGGGGATGCGGCGGCGGCGTGATGTATCCGATGCGCTTCTGCCCCTGGTGCGGGCGCGCGCAAAGATGGCGCTACGATCATTTCCAGAATTCCTGCCCGCACTGCGATCGCGGCGTGGACGACTGGATGGCGACATGCCCCTGGTGCGGCGAAGATGCGACGGGCCGCGACCTCATCCCCAGGGCGCTGCGGCGCGCGCGCCGGTTGCTGATCGTCTCCCGCATTCGCGACTGGCACTACCGCGTGGCATTGCGCCCCGGCGTGTCGGGCGTTGCGCCCAGGGCCCCGAAGGTGATCGAGCTCGACCGCCGCTATGTCACCGGCAAGCGCCGGCGCGACGAGATCTCGTGGAACATGCTGACCGGATTGTTACTCCACGAGCTGGGGCATTCGTTCTTGTATCATCACTGGGCGTGGACGCGCACGGGACGCTTCCGCCGGGCCTTTGGCGAAGTGCGCAAGGCGTACCGGGTGGCGGACGAGCACTGGGTGGACTTCGAGCGCCGCCGCATCGCCACGACGTTGACCGACTATGTCAGCGCCTACGCGGCGACCCATCCGCAGGAAGATTTTGCCGAAACGTTCCGGTTCTACGTGGCGCGTCGCGGGCGGCTGCGCGAGCTGTTCAGCGAGTTCGGCCGCAAGCGCAAGGGCGTCCGCCTGTACGAGAAGTTTCTAGTGTTGCACGACTTCGTACGGAGCCTGCGAGGCTGGAAATAGAAACGGGGCTCGCGTTGCGAGCCCCGTTGCCGTCTGTCGTCAGCCATCAGCCAGCAAAACAGTAATGACAGCCCTTCTCCTGCGCGCGGCTCACCGCGAGCACACCCGACGGCACGATCTGGATGCCGGGGAGCAGGCCGGCGACCCATTCCGCCTTCGTGGCCGCCGCGTCCGTCCCCATCTTCTGCGCGGCCATCCCGCTGTAAATCGTCAGCGCGACGTTGCAGACTCCGACCAGCACGCCGGCGCCGAGCAGCTGCTCGACGCCCGTGCCGGGAAGCGGCAACGGCAACGGCTTCGCAAAAATGTTGCGCGTGGCCGGCGCCTCGCCCTCCTTGATGCCGAACATCTCGCCGAACTTGTACTTCGCCCAGAGCGGGTCGACCATCGCGGCGGGAATCGCGGAGTGTCGGAGAATCAGGACCGCGGAGTTCTCTGAGTCCTTCGTGCCGTAGTTCTCGTTATTGCTGTTGAGCCAGACGCGCGGCCAGATCACCGGCATTCCGTCATTCGGCTCCGGTGCGTCGAACACCATCCGGTGTTTGCCGGTGATCCGGTTGAGCCACGCTTCGAACGCCGCGTCGATCCCGGTGCTGGAGCGGCTCCCGGGCTGCGCTTCGAGGCGCAGCGGCGTCATGCTCGCCAGCCCGGCCGCCATACTGGCGGTGAGGCTGCCCAGAAATCCACGTCTATACATTTTGAGCCTCCTAATGGTGAGCCCTGGTTGGATAGGCGACATCGGGTGGTGGATCGCCGTTCGGCCAATCGCTCTCCTTGCCCCGGAAGTCGGGCCGGGGGCGCCCATTGACGTAGGCCGCGACGTCGAATGCCTCCTGGTCCTTGAGCGTTCCGGGCGCATCGAACGGCATGTTGCGACTGATGAATTCGGCAGCGGTGCGCACGCGGGACATGCCCGCACCGACGTTGTACGACTCCGGCCCCCACACCGGCGGCCCCACATAAGTGCCCTCGCCGGCCGACCCGTGACATTTGGCGCATGACGCCGCGAAGACGCGCGCACCGGCGGCGGTATCCGCGGTGAACGCCGCCCACTTCTGGAGGCGCGACCCGGCGCTTGGCGGGGAAACACTTACGCCGCGAGAAAGAAATGCGAAATACGTAATCATGTCCCGCATTTCGGGTCCCGCCGGATCGAGCGCGGTTCCGTTCATGCTGCGGCGAAAGCAGTCGTTGACGCGGTATTCGATCGTCTCGACCACGCCGCTGCGCGCGCGGTACTGGGGATACCGCGCGAACACGCCGACCCACGAACCGCTCTCGCGCCGCCCTTCGTCGAGGTGGCAGCTGGTGCAGCGCAGTTTGTTGCCGACATGAGCCGGCAAACTGTCGCGAGTCGCGGTGAGAAGCGCGCGCCCCCGCCGCACGGCATCGCCGTAGGGGCCTGGGGGTATGACGGTGTCGGCCGCCACCCGAGCCGCGGATGGTGGATCGGAGGAGTTGGCCCGGGAGCATCCGGCTATACAGGGGACGCACAGCAGGACGAACCAGGAACTGGGGCGCACCGGGCGAGATAATACCGCCATTTCCGGAGGCGGCAACCTTCCGGCCCGTTGCCCTATCCAAACGGACGTATCCTCCACCCGGGACCCACATGATTGCACCATTGCTTGTTTCTCTGTTGCTCTCCGCTCAAGGCCAACCTGCGCTCGATTCTGCAACCGTCACGCGGGTGCTCACCCAGCTGCGAACCAGCGATTCCACCGTCTGCGCCCTCGCCGGGCAGGCGCTGAGCAATTACGGAGGGTGGTGGGGGTGGAATTATTCCGATCCTGGTATGCCGATGCCCCGCCCGATGCCGACACCGATGCCCATGCCCGGGGGCGGCGGTGCCGGTGGGGGGGGCGTGCATATCGGCATGCACGAAAGCACGCACGACGTCGATCCCGCGGTGGTGCGGGCGTTTCGCGCCGTGATTCGCGATGACAACCGCTGCGTGCGGAACATCGCCGCGCGAGTCCTCGGCAGGCATGGCGGATCGAGCAGCTACGACGTCTTCATCTCCTTGCTGCGTGATGCGAGTCCTGATTTGCGTGAGACCGGCGCGTTGGGTTTAGGGGAGCTCGAGGATTCCCGGGCGATCAACCCGTTGAGCACGGTGCTCAACAGCGATGCCAGCCCGGTGGTGCGCATGACCGCGGCGTGGGCGCTCGGCGAGATCGAGGAGAAAGTCGCGATCGATGCACTGGGGCGCGCACTCAGCGATCGCGCCCCGGAGGTCCGCCGCACCGCGGCCTGGGCGCTGGGAGAGATCGAGGACGCGCGAGCGGTCCGGCCCCTCAGCGTCGCCGTCAATGATCCGGTCCTCGAGGTGCGCCTCGCGGCCGTCTGGGCGCTCGGTGAAATCGAAGACGCGTCCGCGGTGCCGTTGTTGGCCACCGCGACGAAGGATCGCGAGCCGCGGGTGCGACAGGCGGCGGCGTGGGCGCTGGGCGAAATCGAGAGCGCACAGGGAATCGCGCCGCTCGAACCACTCGTGCGCGATCCGGTGTTGGGCGTTCGCAAGACCGCGCTCTGGGCGCTGGGAGAAATCGAGGATGGCAGCGGCGTCACTGCGGTGGCGGTTGGCCTCAAAGACTCCGATCCCGAAGTCCGTGTGCTGGCGGCCTGGGCGTTGGGCGAAATCGAAGACGACCGCGCGGTCACGCCGCTGGTGGCGGCACTCAAGGACAGCGACATCGAGGTCCGCGCCACCGCGGCCTGGGCGTTGGGTGAAATCGAGAGCCCGCTCGCCCGTGGAGGGCTCACCGCGGCGCAGAATGATGAGGCGGGAGCGGTGCGTCGCGCCGCGACGTGGGCGCTACGTCAGCTCGATGACGACGATGACCCGCACATTCGCGTCCGGCCGCGGGTGAAGGTCAAGCCCTGATCCGATTGCGTTCGACGATTGCGAAGTAGTCTCGTAGCTCCTCGGCTTCCCGGGTCTCGTCCCAGCCGAGGAGCCTTTTCATCCGGCTCGCGACCGCAGTCACGAGTGCATGCGCCTGATCGCGTGACTCGTAGAAGAGATGCAAGCGCCGGATCAGGATGTCCTGCACGCGCACGGCCATCTCTCGCTCGATGGCGTACGTGACTTCCGCCCAGATCTCGGGACGGCCGGTGGCCATCGGTTCGCCGAGCGCCCGGTCACGATCCACGAGATTGAGCACCGCCGCCGCCTCGCTGCCGTAATTCGCAACCAGGTGACGAGCCGTGGCTTCCGCCGCTCCTCGCGCGCGCGCGGCCTCGACGAGCACCTCGAGCTCGGCCGCCTCCCCTCCGGGCAGCGCGAGACGATCCGTCGGCACCCGTCGGGCGAGCGGACGACCATCCAACTCGTGCAGTCGCGCTGCCACACGATCCGCGACATCTCGCGCCATCACGCGGTATGTGGTCAGCTTGCCGCCCGCGATCGTGATCAGGCCGTGCGCGCTTTCCACGACGCGATGCTCGCGTGAGACCTGCGATGGATTCGTGCCGTCGTCCTGGCGGAGGAGCGGCCGCAGCCCGACCCACAGCGACACGACGTCGCTCG
>DASYTD010000200.1:0-14238 GCA_036002655.1 Gemmatimonadales bacterium | reverse complement strand
GCACAAACACCAACGAGTCCCCCGCCTCGACCGGCGGGAGCACCACGTACGTTGACCGGCGCCACGGCGCCTGCCATGACACCGTGAAGAACAGGATCACGGCGACGACGTGCAGCGCCGCGGTGATCAGCCAGGCGCGGCCAACCGGGGGGCGATCTACCTGACGGTCAAACAGCGGCGAGCACCTTTCCGAGCCGCTCTGTGGCCTCGATGAGACGAGGGATGGGAACGGTCAACGCAATCCGGAAAAATCCTTCCGCACCCGCTCCAAACGCGCTGCCGGGCAGTGTGACGACCCCGACGTCTTCCAGCGCGCGCTTTTGGAACGCCGCCGACGCAAGACCCTCGGGCAACGGGATCCAGAGGTACATTGTCGCGCGGGGCGACTCGACCTCGAACCCGGTGGCGCGCAGCGCGGGCAGAATCGCATCGCGCCGTTCCTTGAACTGCGCGGCATAGCCCGACGCCAAGCGCTCCGCCTGCTTCAGCACCTCGGCGCCCGCGGCCTGCACAGCGAGGAACGCGCCGGTGTCCACGTAATTCTTCACGCGGGCGAGCGCCGCGATGCGATCCGGGCGACCCACCGCCCACCCGAGCCGCCAACCCGTCATGCAGAAACTCTTGGACAGCGAGTGGAATTCAACGGCGACATCCATCGCGCCCGGAATCTCGAAGATGGACGGCGCAACGTAGCCGTCGAACGTGATCTCGCAGTAGGGATTGTCGTAGGCGAGCACGAGGTCGTGCTTGCGGCAGGCGGCCAGCGTGCGCTCGAGGTAGTCGCGCGGCGCGACGGCGGCGGTGGGATTGTTCGGATAATTCAGATAGACGAGCTTGGCGCGCTGCAGCACAGCCGCCGGAATCTCGTCCAGCTCGAGCAGGAAATCGGTGCGCGGCGTGAGGTCGTAGAGATACGGCTCGCCGTCCGCGAGCACCGTGCCGCCGTGATAGACGGCATAGCCCGGCACCGGCACGATCGCGGCGTCGCCGGGATTGAGCACGGCGGTCGCGAGGTGCGCGATGCCTTCTTTGGAGCCGAGCAGCGGGTGCAGCTCGGTGAACGGATCGATCGTCAGACCAAAGCGCCGTTGCATGTAGCCGGCGGCCGCTTCGCGGAACGCCGGCAATCCCAGCTGAAACGCGTAGCGGCTCATCGCGGGATCCTGCACGGCGCGCGTCAGCGCTTTGATGGCGACATCGGGCGGCGGGAAGTCCGCGTCGCCCGCCCCCACGTCAATCACATCGACACCCTGCTGGATCAGCCGCCGCTTGATCGCGGGCAGCTCCGCCATCGGGTACGTCGGCAATTGTGCCACGCGTTGGCTAAACCCGGCCACCACTCGCCTCCGTCTCGCCCGAGCTCATTTCGAAGTCGCCCACTTTGTTTTCCGAATCCGTCAGCCGCGCGCAGCGCACGTCGAGCATCTGGTACTGATCGGCGAACGCCTCCTTGAAGCGCTGATAGTCCGCGCGCGCGCGCCAGCGGTCGATCGTGAGATAATGGGAGCGCCGGTCGGTCTCGCGACGCAGCTCCGTCCCGACATAGCCGGGCGCGCGGCGGAACAGCTGCGCCCACTCGCCGTCCGGTCCGTAGGCCCGCTCGAACGCCTTCACTTGCTCAGGCTTCACGTCGAACGACCACACGACCCAGTACACACCACGAAATCTAGCTCGAAGACACCGGCGTGCCGATGCCGTGCAGCGCGAAGAATTCCTCCAGCTCGCGCCGCACATCCGGCCAGTTGCCGATCGCCTTGGACGCCGGCGGCAGGCCCTCGAGCATCGCCACCCCGTAGCGCTTGGTGACCACGCGCCGGTCGAGCAGCACCACGGCGCCGACGTCGGATTTGGTCCGAATCAACCGGCCGAACCCCTGTTTCAACTTGAGCGCCGCCAGCGGAACGAGATAGTGGGTGAAGCCATCCACGCCCGCTTCCGTGAGACGCTCCAGGCGCGCGGCGGTTAGCGGCTCACTCGGCACTTTGAACGGCAGCTTGGCGAGGATCAGCACCCGCAACGCACGGCCCGGCACGTCCACGCCTTCCCAGAATGAATCGGTCCCCAAGAGAATCGCCGAGCCCGCATCGCGAAAGCGGCGCAGCAGCTGGTCGCGCTGTCCGTCTCCCTGCACCAGCAGCGGCCAGCGCGCGCCTATAACCCCTCGAATCGCGTCGGCGGCGCGCCGCAATGCTCCGTGGCTCGTGAATAGGGCGAAGATGCCGCCGTCCGACGCGTGCGCCAGCTCGACGAGCACACGAGCCACGGCCGCGCCGTGCCCCGATTCATCATCGCGCGGCTCGGGGATGTCCGTTGGGATGCCGAACACGCACTGCGCGCCGAAATCGAATGGCGACGGCAATACCTCGCGCACCGTCACACGCGATGGCGGAAGCGAGAGACCGAGGCGTTCCTCGAGGAACGTGAACTCGCCACCCGCCGCGAGCGTCGCGCTGGTCAGCACGACCGTCTCCGTGCGGTCGAACAGCGCTTCTTTCAGGACAGGTGCCATGTCGAGGGGAACGGCTGAGAGCGTGAGATTCGGCGTACGACGGCCGCGGCGTTCCATCCAGCGAACGGACGGGCTGGCGGGCTGACGGGCTGGCGGGTGGACGGGCTGCAATGTGGCTTTCAGTGCTTCAGCGGCTGCATCCAGACGTCGCACGACACCGCGGAGCTCCCCGACCAAGCGCGTGCGCATCTCGGCGGGATCGTCGATCGACAAGCGATCGGCGATCGTCTCCACGCCATCGCGCAGCTTGCTGAACGCGATCAACAGGTTGTCGAGTGCGACATCGAGCCCTTCACGCCACACCGCGTCGCCGGCGAACGAATCGGTGAGACGCAGCACCGGCGCCGTTCCCTGCTCCGTGTCGAGACGGCGCGCCAGCCTACCGAACATCTCGTCGGCCCAGCGGCGCGCGGCCACGAGCGCGTCGAGCACGGTGCGCGTCAGCAAGTCGCGGCTCGCGGACGCCAGCAGGTCGTCGCGCGTCCCGAGCTCGGCGGCGAGCGCCGGAAGGAGCCCGCGCCCGTTGCGCTCGAGCCTGCCCAGCAACCGCTGCACGCCGAGCATGCTGACTTGGGTGCCGAGATGCTGCGCGGCAACGTCCTCGAGATGATGCGCCTCGTCGAGCACCAGCCGGCGGTACGGCGGCAAGACGGCCGCCTCCTGCCAGTTGTCGGAGGCGATGCGGACCGCGAGGTCGGAGGCGAGCAGGTGATGATTGACGACGACGACGTCGGCTTCGGCCGCGCGCCGCCGCGCGGCGAAGACAAAGCAACGATCGAAGTGCGGGCACTTGAGTCGCGTGCACAGGTCCGACTCGGCGGCGACGGCGTCCCAGACGTCGCTCGACGGCTCCTCGACGAGATCGGCCAAGCTGCCGTCCGCGGTGCGCGACGCCCACCAGGCGATGGACTCGAGCTCCGCGGCGCGCGCATCGTCGAACAGCGACTCCTGCCCCGCGCGAGCCTGCTCGAGACGCGACAGGCACAAGTAATTCCGCCAGCCCTTGAGCAGCGCGAAAGTGACGGCGCGGTCGCCCGTGGAAAACGCGCGCGCCAGGATCGGCAGGTCCTTGCCGACGAGCAGCTCCTGGAGGTTGATCGTGTTGGTGGAGACGACGGTGCGCTCACCGTTGAGCCGCGCCCATTCGAGCGCGGGCACGAGGTACGCGAACGACTTGCCCACGCCCGTTCCCGCCTCGAGCAGCGCGACGCCGCCGTCGTTGTAGGCGTCGGCGATGTACGCCGCCATGTCGCGCTGACCGGGGCGATCTTCAAATGCCGTGGTGCCGAGGACCCGCGCCACAGGGCCGGACTCCGTGAGCAGATTGGCGATGTCGAGGGAATCGAGTCGCGCGAGGGTACGGGCGCGCGGGCATTCGACGACGACGTAGAGCGTCGAGACGTCGTTGTTGACGATCCCAAAGCCTACGCCTTCATCGTGCAGGCGCGCCGCCACGTGCAGGTCCGCGCCGGAGGGCTCGAGAAAGCCGCTCGGGTGGTTGTGGAGCAGCATCTCGCCGCGCTGGGCAACGCCGGGCAGCGCCAGCACCGCGTCGATCGTGCCGCGCGCGACGACGCGCGCATCCGTGAGCGTGCCGTTGGGATCGGCGCGCACCACGAACGACGCCTCGCGCCCGTGGGCGGCGGCGATCTCCTCCTGAAGCAGGGTACGCGCCGCCGCCGTCAGGCGCTCGACGCTCACGTCTTGAGCTCGCGCTTTTTCGCGGCGGGAAAGAGCACGTTGTTCAGAATCAGCCGGTAGCCCGGCGAATGCGGATGCAGCGACAGATCGGTCGGTGGGTCGCCAATCTGGTGTTGCGGGTCCTCAGGATCGTGCCCGCCAAAGAAGGTCCACGTGCCCTTACCCAGATCGCCGTGGACGTACTTCACCCACGGCGCGCCCTCTTCTTCCGCGAGCACCGTGACGCCCGGCTTGAGCCGAGTGCGCGTGAAGGAGGTGGTGAGGCCGTAGAAATCGGGAATCACCTGGCGGTGATCCTGCACCAGCATCGTGGGCACCGGGTCTATCTTGGCGCTGAAGTTGAAGAGCTTGAACGCGCCCAACGGCTGGCGGCGCGAGCCGCCGTTCACCTGGTGGCCGTCTATGTCGGAGAAGCTCGCGACGAGGGGATTGGGCTCGAGGTGCGCGCCCGTAAACGCGAAGGCCCGCGACCAATCGAGCTTCGCATCCGCCTCGGGATCGAGCGGCGAGCCGTCGGCGAACGTCGCGGCGATATCCACGCCGTGGGCCGCCAGAGCGAGATCGATCGTCTCGGTCGCGGTGCACATGGCGAACAGGAACCCGCCGTTGTCGACGTAGCTGTGAATGCTCCGCGCCACCGCTTTCTTCAAGTCCGGCACCGTGCCAAACCCGAGGCGCCGCGCCGTGTCGCTGTTGCGCTGCACCATCTCCGCGAGCCACGGCAGCCCGGAATAGATGAGGAAGAACTTCGAGTACTGGCCGGTGAAGTCCTCGTGGTGCAGGTGCAACCAATCGTAGTCGCGCAGCGAGCCGTTCATGACCTCCGGATCCCAAATCTTGGTGAACGGGATCCCGGCGTACTGGAGCGCCATCGTGACTGCGTCATCCCACGGCGCGGCGTTGGGCGGCGCATAGACGGCGACCTTGGGCGCCTTCTCGAGCGGCACGGCGTCCATGTTGTTCGCTTCGATCTCGCCACGGATCGCGGTCACCGCGTCCACCGGCTCGACGCGGATGCCGTTGAGGGCCGCATCGCGCCGCAGCCCATCGAGGTCGGGAATGAGGAACGAGCCGCCGCGATAATTGAGCAGCCACTCGGCCTTGAGACCGGCCTGAATGGCGCGATAGGTGAGACCGTACGCTTTGAGGTGATCGGACTGAGCGTCGTCCATCGGGATCAACAACGACGGACTGACGGCCGGACGGCCGGACGGCCACAGACCAAACAGTCGGCCACCGACCGTCAGACCGACCGACCGTCCGACCGTCGTGACGAAATCTCGTCTCTTCATGAGTGCCGGCTCACGACTTCGGAATCGCGCCGCGCGCGCGCTCCAGCACCCGCCGAGCCTCCGGCACGAACGCGCTGTTCGGATAGGTCAGGATCAAATGCTCGAGATGGGGAATGGCGTCGGCCGAGCGTCCCGTACGCACGAGCAAGCGGGCCCACTCGAGCTCGGCGGCGGGGGGCGCCGCGCCTGCGCCGCCGCCCCGCACGACTTCGTCGAACAGCGCGACAGCGGTGGCGTCCTGCTCGCCGCCCATCCGCGCCGCCACTTGGCCCGCGATCAGCAACACCTCGAGCCGGCCGGCTTGTGCCGGCAGGCGGGATGCGGCGCGCCGCAGCGCGCCGACGGCGACGCCGGAGTCGCCGCGCGCCAGCGTGAGCAGTGCCCCGCCGAGCTCGCGGCTCGATTCCTCTTGAATGCGCTGCAGCAGCGCCATCATCGCCGTGCGGTCGGTCGCGGCGGCTCGGTCGGACGCATACGGGCCCGCGAGCCGGAACAGATCCATGGCGCTCTTCAGCTCGCCGCGATACAGAGCAATCCAGCCGCGCTGCGCGATCGCGGCGACGCTCGAGTCAACGGCGAGCGCCGCGTCAGCGCGATCGAGCTCGCCGCGCGCGATGCGCGCCTTGGCGAGCGCCAGCCGCAGCGCGGCGCGGTCGTCCGCCATCAGTCCGTTGTCGGTCGAGAGACGGTGCTCCACGAGATCGAGCTGGCCATCGGCGATCAACACCTGGAGCAGCGCCGCCTGTGCAATAGCATGCGCGTCGGCAGGCGCGTGCCGGTCTGTGGCGAGCCCCTCGAGCACGCGCCGCGCGGCAACGCGGTCGCCGCTTTCGAGCAGCTCGCGCACCGCTTCAGCCCGCGCCCGCTCGGCGAGTGGTGAGGGCACGAGGTCCGCCCAGCGGGTCAACGCGAGGCCGCGCACGCGATGGGCCTCGGGCGTCGTCAGCGCGCCGGCGATATCGGCGAAGCGCCGCAGCGCGCCCTGCGCATCACTGTCATCGAGCGTTGGCTCCAGCGCCGCCCACGCTTCGTTCGGCTGGCCCCACCCGAGCAACACCTCGGCGCCCACGCGCCGCGCGCGAGGGGAGGCTTCGGGTCCCGTCAGCACCCGCGCTACTTTGTCGTGCAGCGCCGCCGGTGCATCGGCCAGCTGACTCGCCGCGTTGGGCGCCGCGTCAGGCGACCGCGTGACGGCGCGCGCCCATTCACTCGCCGACGCCTCCCAATTCCCCGCTCGTTGCTCGAGCTCGGCCAGCTCGATCGCCAGCGTTCCCTCGCCACCCAACGTCTTGCGTCCGGTTAGATAGGCACGCCGCGCTTCGTCCCACATGCGATGATCGGCGAGCGCCAGGCCCCACTCCCGGTACGGCGCGTCGCTGCGCGGTGCGGTCGCCGCCCAGCGGCGCACGATCGCTTCCAACGAATCGGGCTGATTCAACGCCGCATAGACGCGCAGCTCGAGACTGCGGAGCGCCCCGCTTGCGGGCGAGCGCGCGCGCGCGCGTTGCACCAGCGGCAGCAGCTCGGACATGCGGTTGAGCACGAAAAGCGTCCTCTCGAGTCCGAGCAATGCCGGGATGTTGACCGGGTCCGACCGGACGGTTGTGAAGTAGACGGACGCCGCATCGGCGTAGCGGCCAGAGCGTTCGAGCTCGAAACCGGGACCGATAGCCTGACCCCGGGCGGCTCGCCCGGGGTCAGCCGAGAACACGAGCACGAAGCTTAGAGCCGCGGCCCAGTTAAGGTTTTTTTTCATTCAACCGGCGGAAGTACTCGAGCACCATCCGCCGCTGCTCGGGCGTGAGACCGGTCAGCTCGTCCCACGTCGGGTAGCGGACTTTAGGGCCGCTTCCGGTCGCGCCCGGCAGGAGGGCGCCCGGGATGTGCACGCTGTCGGCGGCCGTCGCGGAGCGGCTGGTGCGCTCCTTTTGCTCGTCGGGTTCCTCGCCCTGGAGGCTGCGCCCCGCATCGAGCAGCTTGCGGTACAGCCGCTCCTGCCGCTCGATGGTACGCCGGTCGAGCCGGCCGGCCTCGAGCTGGCGCGCCAGCTCGCGCGCTTCCTGCGCGAGCGCCCCCGCGGCGCTGGCATCACCGCCCGCCTGGAGCCGCTCGAGCTGCTCGGCGAGCGCGCGCTGGCGGCTCGCGAGATCGCGCAGGCGCTGCATCACCGCGTCGCCGCCCGGCGCCATCATCGGCAACAATCCCTGGGCGTCGCCGTTCATGCCCTGTTGCTGCTGGGCCATACGCGCGAGCTGCTCCAGCGCCTCCTGGAAGCCCGATCCGGACTGCGCGCCCGCGACTTGCTGCGCCGTGCGCACCAGCGCATGCGCCGTCGCGTTGAGCGCATCGAGCGCCTGCTCCGCGAACGGCGCCGCGGCGGCGGGATTGGGGTCTCCCTGCTCCAGCTGCTCGCGCGCCTGCCGCATCTGGTTCTGCGCGAACCCGAGCGCGGCTTCGAGCTGCGGCGAGACCAACGCGTGCCGGCCGGCGGCCGCGCCGATCTGCTGCTCGATGGCGCGCGTGCCCTCTTCGATGGACGACTGCCGCGCCCGCGTCGTGGCTCCCGCTGCGCCATCGCGCAGCGCCTCGGCGACTTCTTCCTGACGGCGGGCGAGAGCCGCCGTCTCCGCCAGCGCGCGATCGAGCGCCTCCACGGTTTCCTGTCGCCACGCGTTGACGAGCGAGTCGCGCCGCTGCCGCAGCTGATCGGGCAGCTGGGCGAGCGAGTCGGCGGCCTCTTGGCCGGCGCGCTGCGCGCCGCGCGCATCCCGCTGATTCGCCGCGTTGGCCGCTTCCTGCATAGCGCGTTGCGCGCGGCGTGCGGCGGCCCTTGGTCCTTCCAGCGGCACGGTCTCGCCCGCCCGCTCCACACCGCGGGCCAGCGAATCGGTGGCCGTCGCGAGATCGCGCTCCGCCGCGGCCGCCGCCGAATCGGGATGCTGTGCGTCTTGCTGCGTCCATTCCGTCTGGCGGCGCTGCAGATCCTCAGCGTCCTTTGCGAGCGACGCGAGCTCGCCCTCCATGGCCGCGCGGCGGAACAGCTCCTCGCTGCGCTCGAGCTCGCGGCGCAGCTGCTGCTGCGCCTCGGCCAACCGCTGCAACGCCTGGCGCGTCGCTTCGGGATCGAGACGCGCGAGCGCCTCCTGAAGCTCGCGCAGCCGCTGCTCGAGCTCCGGGGTGAGCGCCCGCTGCAACAGCTCCTGCACTTCCCGCAGCCGTCTTTGGAACGCGCTGTCGTCCACGCCGGCTGCTTTGGCCGCGCGCGCGATCTCTTCGACCGCCTGCGCCAGCTCTTGGATGCGCTGCGACATCGCCGCCTGATCGCGTGCGATTTCCTCGGCGCGCTGCGTCGACTGGAACGACATCGTCCCCTGTTGATTTCGCCCGTCCGCGCGTCCGCCCGTCCGCCCGTCCGGATCCCGGCTCCGTTCCTGCGCGAGATCGCGCGTCCGATCGCTCAACTCGCGCTGCGCCGCGGTCACGGAATCGGCCGCATTCGCCACCGCTCGGGCCGCGGCGCGCGCTTCGGCGCGCAGCTCTTCCATGCTGGGCAGCCGCAGCGCGACCTCCGGACTGCGCCCCTTGTGCGGGGTGGGCGCATTGTCCCACGCCTCGACGTACAGCCGCAGGGTATCGCCCGGTAACAACCCGCGGTTTTCGGCATCGAGCCGTCCCTGCACGATCGCGCGATCACCGACGCCAGTTACGTCGAGCGACTCGCGCACCGCTTCGCCGACGCGGCCGGTGCGGCTCACACGCCAGCTCACCACGGAAGCCCTAGTGACACCGTGATCGTCGCGCACATCGACGACGAGCTGCTGGTGCAATGAAATCGGCAGCGTCGTATCGCGTCCCGGCACGGGCAGCGTGACGAGCGGGGCTGAGTCGGGGACGATGAGGAGACGCAGCTCCGGCGCGGTGCCTTCGAGAACGGAGCCGTCCGCGCTGAGCGCCTGGAGCCGCCACGTCCCGCTTGCCGTTGGCGTGAACCGGCCCTCGAGTCGCGTCCCATCCACGCGGAGCTTCTCCGCGCGGGACTCGAGAGTCCACGTGGCGCTGGAGAGGGGCACGCTCGCGGCGCCGCTCGTGAGGATGGAGGTGCCGGCGGGCAGTGGGATCACGTCTGGTCCCACGAGCAAGGGCTCGTCGGCGCGCTCGAGATATGAAGGGAAGCGAGCGGTGAGGCCGAGGTCGGCGAGAAATGCGGGCAGCGCGACGGCGACCTTGATCTCGCCGCTCGAGCGGCCGCCGCTCGAGGCGCGAAGATAGAGATCGGACTCGATCGGGCCGATGTGCTGCGTGACGTGGCCGTTCGCGTCGAGTGACAGCAGCGTCGCCTTCCACGGCTCGCCTGGCCCACGCGTCCACAGCGTGACGCGCTCGCCGCCCGGAACCATGATCGTCGCCGTCACGCTGCCGCCGCGACGGACCGTCTGCTTGTCCACCGCCAGGCGTACCGGCGCACGCGCGTCACGCCACGTGCGCACCGGATGCCAGAAGGCCGCGGCGCGACCGGACGCGGGGGAACCCGCGAGAAAGAGAAAAACACCCGCGAGTGCCGCGCCCGCGCCCGCCGCAACGCGCCGGCGGGTGGTGCGACGCAGGAGACCATCCACGTCGGGGGCAGCGAACGAGACAACCGCGGCGGCGCGCGTGTCGGCTGCCAGCAGCAGCGCGGCACTCGTGCCGGTTCCTTTCCCGACGGTGGGACTCACGACGCCGACGATGCTTCCAGCTCGGCCACCGGCCGCCGTCTCGACGAGCCGGCCCAGGGTCGGGGCCGCGGACTCCCGGCGGGCGCGCAGGACGGCCCATGCGGCGGCGGCGCCGCTCGCCACGATCAGCGCCCAGGCGAGGGTCACGCCTGGCACGGCGGGCGCGAGGGCGAGGCCCAGCGCCGCGGCCGCGAGGGCCGCGCCGAGGCCGCCCAGCGCGACGGCGAACGCCCGCGCGCGCGCGTGGGGCGCGCCCAGGCGACGCAGCCGCCGCGCCGTCTCGGTCATTTGGATCCGCTCACTGCGTAGGTGAAGAGGTTCACGCCCATTCGCAACGCCGCCTCATGAAGCTCAGGAGGGTCATGATGGACATCGGGGTCTTCCCAGCCGTCCCCGAGGTCCGACTGATAGGAATAGTATACGACGAGGCGGTCTCCCAAAAAAATGCCGAACCCCTGGGCGGGGAGACCGTCGTGCTCGTGGATCTTGGGAATGCCCCGCGGGAAGGCGTAGACCAGGTTGTAAACCGGGTGCGTCAACGGCACCTCAACCAGCGGATGGTCTGGAAAGACGCGTGCGATTTCCCGCCGGAACGAGGCGTTCATCCCGTAGTTGTCGTCTGCGTGCAGGAATCCGCCCTGCTCCAGGTAGCGACGCAGGTTGCGCATCTCGCCGTCGGAGAAATGCACGTTGCCGTGGCCGGTCATATAGATGTAAGGGACATCCCACAGCTCCGGCCCGGTCAGCGTCACCACGCGCTCGCGATCGGCGACGGGGAGCGTGGTCCGCTCGCGCACCGCGGCCAACAGGTTCGGCAGGCTCGAGGGGTTGGCGTACCAATCGCCGCCGCCGTCGTAGTGCAAGCGACCGATGGTGAGGGGGCTGGTGGAACGATGGAAAGAGGGAACGTTGGAACGGGGCGATTGGCTGGCGCCGATAATGCTGACGCTAGCTAGCATCGCCATTCCAACTTTCCATCTTTCCATCGTTCCCTCTCTCATAACTCACTCACCAATCGGTACGCCGAATTCCGCGAAATCCCCGTCTCTTCCGCCAGCCGATGCGCCACGTCCTTGCGCGATAAGCCTTCCGCAAGCAGTGCCCGGGCGCGCTCACCAGGATCCGGCGGGGGCTCTGCAACGTACTCCTTGCCGGTCCCCGCGATCACCACTGTAACCTCTCCCCGCACGGGGGCCTCTGCATAGTGTTGTGACAATTCTTGCAACGTTCCTGAACGTGTCTCCTCGAAGACCTTGGTCAGCTCTCTAGAGACGGCCGCCTGGCGATCGGGGCCACACACCTCTGCCAGATCGCCGAGCAGCTGCGTGACGCGATTGGGTGCCTCGAAGATGACCACCGTCCACTCGCTTTGAGCGGCGGTCAAAAGGAAACGGCGGCGGTCACTCCCTTTACGGGGCAAGAATCCGAGAAACAAATAGCGGTCACCGGCGATTCCGGAGACTGCCAGGCTCGCGGCCACGGCGTTCGGACCTGGCATCGTGACCACCGGAATCCCCCGCTCCCGAGCTGCGGCCACGAGCTCGACGCCGGGATCGCTGATCGCCGGCGTTCCGGCATCGGTGATCAACGCGACATCCCTTCCTTCAGCTAGGATGCGCAGGATGCGCTCCAGGGCGCGGTCGGACGAATGCGCGTGGAAGCTGATCAGCTCGGCGCGCGAGCCGGCGTGTGTGAGCAGCGGTTTGCTGTGACGGGTGTCTTCGGCGGCGACGACCGCCACGCGTTTCAGCGTGTCGGCGGCGCGCGGCGAGAGATCGCCGAGATTACCAAGGGGCGTCGCAACGACATAGAGGGTGCCGGCCACGTCACCACGTCACCCGCCAGGGGAGTCGGCCGTAGAAGCCGGCGGCTTGCAGCACGTAGCGGTGCTCGCGCGTGGCGTCCTTGAGCACTTTGGGAGCCGTTCCGGGCATCATCACCTCCGCGCCTTCGAGCAGCTGCAAGGCCCAGTCAGTCAGCGCGGTAGAAAGCTCCTCCGGCCGCACGACTGCATCGGGAGTGTCCGTCCCGCGCGGGACGCTGAGCAGGGCCAGCGCCTGGTGCGTGTCCATGATCGCCACCGTCACTTTCTGCGCGCGCCGCTTCGCCTCGCCGGGGAACTCGCGCTCCACGGCATCCACGATCCGCCAATACAGCTCGCGGTAGGTGTTGACGAGCGCGGTCGCGGCCTGTGCAGGGAGGTCGTCCCCGGCGGCGAACGTCCCGGCGGACATCGCGGGCGTCGAGCCGTCAGGTGCGGGATCGAACAACGTCTCGAGATAGCGTGCCGGCGGCACGTTCTGGGGTTTATCGCAAAAGTGGCCGCTGAGATACTTGCCTTGATCGAACTTGAGGTAGGAGACCCGGCCGTTCGAGATCAGCTCCAGCACGCCGCTCACCTTTTCCTGCTGCAACACCGGGAAGAATTTCTCCGGCTGATTGACGTCAATGACGCGCGGTTGGTACCCGCCGGAGCAGGAGGCGTACATCCAGGCGAGCTGTTCCATGGGCGCGGCGCAGTAGGTGAGATCGCCGCGCTCCACTTCGGTCCGCATCCGCTTCAGCGCTTCGGTGATGGTGATGACTTGCCGTCCGGCCGTATGCACCGAGGCGGCATTCACCGCCTCGCCTTTGCGGAAGAGCAGGAACACGCATTCGTCCGGGAGGTGGGCGGCGAGATAGCCGTCGATCCGCCCGTCGCGGTCGCGCTTGGCGTAGGCCAACAAATTGTCGAGATGAATGAATGCGAGGCGCGTACGATGGATAAGCCGGTTCACCTGCGGAAACTGGAGATCCGCGAGGCGAACCGGCGAATTCGTCAGGCGAGCAGTGCTCGCGCGCATCGTCCTCCGGGGAGGAAATTACGACAGGTGTTGCTCGATCTTTTGCTCGAACGCCCCTGACGGATAGGCCCCCACCAGCGTGTCCACGTGGCGTCCGTCCTTGAAGAATAGAATACTCGGAATCGAGCGGACGTTAAAGCGCATGGCCGTGGCCTGATTGGCGTCCACGTCCACCTTCACGATCTTCACCTTGCCGTTGTACTTCCCGGCCAACTGGTCCATGATCGGCGCAACCATGTGGCATGGGCCGCACCAGGTCGCCCAGAAATCGACCACGGCGAGTCCCTTGTGCTGCTCGACTTCCACTTGAAAGGTCGCGTCCGTAATGGCTACGGGATGCGTGCCCTGCGTCCCTTCCATATCCCCCCCACTCTCCCTTGATCGACGTTACTTTGCCCGTATGAAACCTTCCGTCGCCCATATCGGCATCGCGGTCGCCAGCATCCGTGATGCTTTACCGTTCTACCGCGACGTCCTCGAAGTTGCTCCGGGAAGGCCCGAATCCGCCGATGGCGCCACGATCGTCAGCTTGCATTTCGGCGATGTGGACGTCGAGCTGCTCGAGCCTGCCGATCCGTCCAGTCCCGTTGCGAAGTTCCTTGCGAAACGCGGCCCCGGCATCCATCACGTCTGCTACCGCGTCCCGAACCTCGATGCCGCGCTGGCGCGCTGCCGCACGGCGGGCTATCAGCTGGTCGATGAGACGCCCCGGCGCGGGGCCGGCGGACGGCGAATCGCTTTTCTCCATCCCAAAGCCACCAACGGCATTCTGCTGGAGCTGACTGAGTAGGTGAAACGCGCCGCGCTACGGACGGGTTCCCGTCCCGGTCGGTTGGCATCTGCCTGCCGGACTGCCGGCGCTCTCGAGATGCACGTCGTAGACCAGCCAGCCGCCGCTGCGCGTGCGGACGACGTCGATCGGCAGCACCTGATTGCAATTGGTGCGCTGCAGCTCGACGCGGTAGGTGCGCAGGTCGTCGCGACCCGGGAAGAGCAGCGGCCCTTCGATGACCCGATAGCCCGTGTGGTCGAGGTACTTCTGAATCACGGTAAGGCGCTGCCGCAGCACCCCGGCGTTCATCGAGTTCGCCGCGGGCCCGCGCTCCGTGCCCCACAGCTCGCCCATGCGCTTCTGATCGTTGGCCTTCACCGCCGCGAGAAATTGCGCGACCGACTCG
>DASYTD010000199.1:0-8657 GCA_036002655.1 Gemmatimonadales bacterium | reverse complement strand
CGCCGCACGTCCGCTTCGAGCTGCTCCGCGGTCCCATACCGACGGCCCGGATCCTTCTGCATCGCTTTGCCGACGATCGTGTCGAGATCCCCGCGCAGCCGGCGGGTGTGCTTTGGGACCGCGACCGATGGCCGCTCAGGCTCCTGCTCCAGAATCGCCTTGACGACGGCGTGTGGCTCTCGCGTCGCCGGGCGGTACGGATAGCGGTCCGTGAGCAGCTCGTAGAGCAGCACGCCGAGCGCGTAGACGTCGGTCGCGGTGGAAACGGCCTCACCGCGTACCTGCTCCGGGCTGGCGTACATCGGCGTCATCAAACGCTCACCGGTGGCCGTGAGCGACGCCGCCAGGTTGGCGCCATCGTCGAGCAGCTTCGCAATCCCGAAGTCGAGCAGCTTCACCTGCCCGTCGGCGGTGACGAGGATGTTCGCGGGTTTGAGATCGCGATGCACCACGAGGTTGCGGTGGGCGTACTGGACGGCGGCACACACCCGGCAGAACAGCTCGAGGCGACGCTCGATCGCCATGTCTCGCTCGGTGCAGAATCGGTCGATCGGGACGCCTTCGACGTACTCCATCGCGAACCACGGCCGGCCGTCGGCGCTCACCCCGCCATCGAACAGCCGCGCGATGTCGGGGTGGTCCAGACCTGCGAGGATCTGCCGCTCCTCGAGGAAGCGGCGCACCGAGCGATCGTTCCCGACGCTCCATCCCCGCAGCAGCTTGAGCGCGACGGTCTTTTGGTACTGGTTATCGGCGCGCTCGGCGAGGAATACGGTGCCCATGCCGCCTTGGCCGAGCTCCCGCAACACGCGGTAGGGACCGATGTGCCAATCCGAGACGGCTGTGTCGAGGGCGGGCAGGTCGGCGATCAGGGGTGCGGCAAATTCCGCTGCCGGAGCGTCGAGAAAAGCGGGCGCATCGCCGCCCGCGAGCAACGCCCCTACTTCCGCACGGAGCGCCTCGTTACCGGCGCACGTCTGCTCGAGATAAGCGGCGCGCTCGCCGGCTGGCAGCTCGAGCGCCCCGTCGTAAATGTCAAAAACGCGCCGCCACCACGCGGCGGAAGGGAGAGCGGAAGTCGTGACGACCTACCTCGGATAAGCGACGTTGCGAAGATGCGGGCTGCGCGGAGGTCACGCAAATTTCTGTGGTGCTTCTGTCCTCCCTCGTTTCCACCTCTGCCCAAGTCGCAGCGACCTCCGGTCGCCTCGCCAAGATCAAGCAGCTCGCCGATCTCCTGAAGCAAGCCCGCCCCGAGGAGATCGAGTTGGTGATCGCCTATCTCTCGGGCTCGATTCGGCAGGCGAAGGTCGGCGTCGGCTGGGCGAGCCTTCAAGGGGCTAGGGGTAAGGGGCTCGGGGCTAGGGAGGCTAGCCTCGAGATTAAAGAGGTCAATGCGACGCTCGATCTGATTGCCAACACGTCAGGGAAGGGATCCGGCACCGCCAAGAAAAAGCTGCTCGGCGACCTGTTCGCGCGCGCGACGGCCGAGGAGCAGGATTTCCTCTTCCGGCTCATCACCGGTGAGCTGCGCCAGGGCGCGCTCGAGGGGATCATGGTCGAAGCGGTAGCCAAGGCGTTTGAGCTCCCTGCGGCGGACGTCCGTCGTGCCGTAATGCTTGCGGGCGACATTGGTACCGTCGCAAGGGCCGGCCAGAGCGGCCTCAAAAGCTTTGCGGTGCAGCTGTTCCGGCCGATCAAGCCGATGCTCGCGCAGACCGCGACCGACGTCGACGAAGCGCTCGAGCGCACCAGCCCCCTGGCGTTCGAGTACAAGCTGGATGGCGCGCGCATCCAGGTGCACAAGCAGGGGAATGAGGTGCGCATTTTCTCGCGGCTCATGAATGACGTCACCGCGACACTGCCCGAGGTCGTCGCGCACGTTTCCCGTTTCCCGTTTCCCGACGTCATCCTGGACGGCGAAGCAATCGCTCTCGACCCCACCGGCCGGCCACTGCCTTTCCAGCAGACGATGCGCAAATTCCGCGGCGAAGTCGGTGTCGTTCCTTTCTTCTTTGACATCCTCTATGCCGACGGTCAGTCGCTGATCGATCAGCCCTACGCGACGCGCTCCAAGATCCTTGAGCAGCACGTCTCGCAACGCCCGCCGCGGCTTGTCACCGCCGACAAGCAACAGGCGCAAGCTTTTTTTGACGAAGCCATCAAAGCGGGCCACGAGGGGCTCATGGCGAAATCTCTCACGGCAAGCTATGAGGCTGGTGGTCGAGGGTGGAGCTGGATGAAAGTCAAACAGGCTAACACGCTCGACCTCGTCGTGCTCGCCGCCGAGTGGGGCCACGGGCGCCGGCAGGGCTGGCTGTCGAACCTGCACCTCGGCGCGCGAGATCCGGCGGGTGGATTCGTGATGCTCGGCAAGACGTTTAAGGGCATGACGGACGAATTGTTGGCATGGCAAACGAAACGGCTCCAGGAGATCGAGGTACGGCGCGAAGGCCACATCGTGTATGTGCGGCCCGAGCTCGTCGTCGAGATCGCGTTCAATGGACTACAGCAGAGCCCGCACTATCCCGGCGGCCTCGCGTTACGATTTGCGCGGGTGATACGCTATCGCGAGGACAAGAAGCCGGAAGAAGCGGACACCATCGATACGGTGAGAAGACTCCATGCTGGTTAGACTGATTATGTCCCTAGCGCTGCTACTTCAGACGCCCCCGCCCCGAAGCCAACACGGCACGGTATCCCAACGGGTGGGCAGCACCGACATCGCGATCAGCTACAACAGGCCCGTCGCGCGCGGCCGCGAGCTCTTCGGTACGCTCGTCCATTGGGGCCGCCGCTGGCACCCCGGCGCCGACTCGGCCACGACGATCTCGTTCAGCAAAAACGTCACGATCGATGGCCATGCGCTGGCCGCGGGCCGCTACACCATTTGGACAATTCCCGAAGCACCGCCCAAGCCGTGGACCGTGATCTTCAATCGCGGCACCGACGTCTGGCACACGCAATACCCCGGGGACTCACTCGACGCGCTGCGGCTGGCGGTCACGCCCGAAACCGGCGCGCACATGGAGACTCTCGCCTACTACTTCCCGATGGTGGATGCCGACTCGGCGGTGCTGCGACTTCACTGGGGCACGGTAATTGTCCCGATGCGGATTCGCTCACAATGACAATCGAATGAACGTCGGGAGAACACTGTATGTGAAGGACCGCGCCGCATGGCGTAGATGGCTCGCAACCCACCACAAGACGGCGCGCGAGATCTGGCTGATCTACTATAAGAAGGACAGCGGCAAGCAACGCATCCCCTACAACCACGCCGTCGAGGAAGCGCTCTGCTACGGCTGGATCGACAGCATCCTGAAGCGGATCGACAAGAAGAAGTACGCGCAGCGCTTCTCGCCGCGCAAAAAGACCAGCAAACTCTCAGACATGAATCGTGAGCGGGTGCGCCGGCTGATCAAGTCGGGACGCATGACCAAGGCGGGCATGGCCGCGATCGAGCACACGGGGAAGGGACCGGCGCAGCTCCCCGCGGACATTGTTGCGCGCTTACAGCGCGACCCCACGACGTGGCGCAACTTTCAGAGATTCCCGGCGTCCTACAAGCGGATCCGCCTCGGCTGGATCGCCGCCGCGCGGGCACGGCGCGAGATCTTCGAGCAGCGGCTGCGCTACTTCCTCAAGATGACGGCGCAGAACAAGCGCTTCGGGATGGTGCAGTAGCTAGGGAAGCGTCACGACCGTTGCTCGATCGGTCGCCCACAGCGGAGGAGATCCGATGGGGTCCGACCACAAGAAGAGTCGATTCCCCTCGGGGAACACACTGATCCGGGTCGTCACCGGCGCCCTGATCCGCACGCGCTCGAGCACCGCGCCCGACGGTAGCGCAATCTTGTCGTACCCATATGACGCGGGCCGATACGCGACCGTGCCGTCCGGTGCGATGCCCGCATAGGTGTCCAATCCGAGTCCTGGTACGGTCGCGAGCACGCTCAACGACCCGTCGAGCAGCTTGTCGCCCACCAGCCATTTGTCGCCATTCGTCGTCCCGGTCGCGATGGCAAAGCTGCTGAACGCGAACGAGCTGCACGCCGAGAAATTGCCCGTCGCCGCGTCGTAGAGGAACCCGCATCCGCCCTCGAGCACCAGCAGTTTCGATTGGTCAGGCGAGCGAACCATCGCCCCCACGATCCCGACGTGACCCTGGCCGACGTCGTACCGCACTGTATCGGTGCCGGTCGCCAGATTGCGGTCCCAGATACTGAAGATGACGTAGAAGGCCGAATCGCGTTCACCGTAGACAAACGCGTGCCGATCCGCGGTCACGCGCGCCTTGAAGATGTATCGGGCCCCGCCGCCGATCGTTACCCTGCTGACCGTACCGGCCACGCGGTCGAGCAGCGCGACCTGCGCGGTGTCACCGAACGGAACGATCAGCGTGTCGCCGCCAGGCGTGAGGTCGATCCCCGGACTGCCCCCGCGCGGCGTTAGGGGAACGGCGATCGGCGCGCTGAACGTGAATGTACCGAGCGACAACACGGCGACGCGCGCGCTCTCGGGTTGGGCAAAATACATCACATTGCGCGCCGGGTCGTAGGCGGCATCGTTGCTGCGGACGCCGAGCGCGATGGTTTGGGACGGCCTGCGCACCGCGTTGAGCGCGCGGACGTGACCCACCACCTGCTCGGTGCTCTTGTCCGACGCGTCGCGCGCCCAAACGGTCACGTTCGATGCGCCCTCCCAGCTCGCCGGCACGACGAAGTCGACGGTATCGCGGAATGTCGTGTCGACGGTGAGCGTCGAATCCTGCACGTTCGCCGGCGCGCCCAGCCGGTAGCCGACCCAGTGCAACTTGCGATCGTCCGACGCGGCGATCGTAAGGCGGAAGGTTTCGCCCGTGACGAACATCGTATCGCCGGGGGGCGCGTTGATCGTGCCGCTCACCACAGGAGGCAGGAACTCAGTTCCCTTGATCGCCCACCACGTGCCCGTGAGCTCGGTGCGGCCGAACGGGGCGCCGAGATTGACGTTGCAATCGACCGTCCCACGTGCGCTGTCGCGCGGTGTGTTGAAAAGGTCGCCGTGATAGGCGCAGCCCGCGAACGCGAAGCGCACCGTGGACGCACCCACGTTGCCGGAGATGGAGGCGGTCCCTGAATTGTCCACCGAACCGCCGGGTACGTCGCAGGATCCAAATTGGGTCACCGTGCCGGTCAGATCGGCTTCGGTTTGCGCGATCGCTATCGTGCCCTGGTCGAAGCACGTGATGTGTTGCTGGGTATTCTCGAGGATCTCGTAGTACGTCCAGGTGCCGGCGACATCCGTGGGCGGTCCGGGCTCGTCGGGCGCAGTCGCGTCCTTGCCGCAAGTGAGGAGTGCGACGATCAACAGAGGGGACAGGCGATGCAGCGGGCGTGTCATACGACGCGCCCTACATTAGCTCAAAACGGCTCCGTCCTCCACGTCCCCTGCACGACCAGGATCGTGTCGACGTAGCCATTTTCCCAGATGTCGAACGGCGCGCAGGTCCAGCTGCCGGACGCTTGCCCGCCCTCGCGCACCCCGCGCAGCAGCGCGATCTCTTTCCAGAACCGCCCCTCAGCCTGCGCGGTATCGCCTAACACGAAATCGACGAGATCGCGCGTGCTGAAGCGCGCTACGGCGTTGGGCCAGTAGACATCGGCAAAGAATCCGAACCCCGAGCTGTCGGCTTCGAGCACGGTGCGCGAGACCCCGCCGCCCATGACGCCGGGAAACTCGACCGCACCAGCCGCGGGTCGCGATTCGTCTCCCAACTCCATGACGAGGTCGAGCTCGCAGGAGGCCGTACGGCCGGCGGCATCGCCGCCGGCTGCATCTCCTACGATTCGGAACCGCTGACCGAGCGGATTCGCGCTGACGCTCGGTGCCGAGCTGTCATTGCAAGCCAACAGCAGGATGAGCGAGGTGACGGAGAGCTGTCTCATACTTCAGGATACCCTCGCGGCCCCTTCGGCCGTCACCAGTCCCATCTCCTCCAAAAAACTGCTGCCGCCGCCATCTCTGCCGAATCTTCGTTCGACTCTTGTCAGAACCAGCCGTTCCCGCGCCCGCGTCATCCCAACGTAGAGGAGCCGGCGCGCCTCTTCGATCTCGTTCTTGATGTTGTTGGTCGCCGCTTGGAAGCCGGGGATCTCGTAGTCCTCGACGCCGACGACGTAGACGCGCGAGAACTCGAGGCCCTTCGTCGAGTGCAGCGTGAGGAGATTGATGCGGTCGGGGGCGAGCTCGACGCCGTCAGAGGTCGACAGGGTCACGCGCTCGAGCAGCTGGTCGATGCTTTCGTCCAAGTCCTCACCCCCTGACCCCCGCTCCACGTCGTGGAGAGGGGGAACGTCGATTAACGCTCCCAAGCGAGCGACAGCCGCCGGATAGCGCTGCGCCGGATCGGTCTCCGCGCGCAGTTTGGTCATGAGCGAGCGCCCGCCGAGCCTGCGAATCACTTCTTCGACATCAGGCGCATTTGAGCCGCTGCGCTCGCGCTCCATCCCGTAAAACTCGAGGGCGTCGCTGTAGCGGCCGAGCGCGCGGAAGCGCCCGATGTTGAAGAGCAACTCCTGCTCATTGTTCCGGGCGCCGTGTTCGATGGCGAGGGCCAGACCCAGGTAGTCGAGCAGGTTGTTCAGCAGCGCTTTGCGGGCGCGGATCACGCGCTGGCCTTCGAGCTCGCGATACACGAGTGCCAGCGTCCGGGCATCGTCGAGGGCGTGGTGGGCGCGCCCGCAATCGATCCCGTACCGCAGCGCCACGTCTTCGAGCTTGCCCGAGTCCTGGGACAGCGACCGTACTAAAGGAAGGGTGTCGTAGAAAACGAGCGCATCCACCCCGTCGTAGCCGGTGGCGAGGCGCCGCAGCACGGGTATGTCGAACTTCTGGCCGTTGTGGGCGACGAGGATGTCTGAGCCGACAAAGGCGTGGAACTGCGTGAAAACGGCGTGAAAAGGCGGGGCGGTTGCGACGTCGGGATCGGCATAGCCATGAATCTCGGTTGCCCGGGGAGAGATCGGCCGGTATGGGTTCACCAGCGAGTGAAACTCGTCCACGATCTCGCCGTTCACGACCCGCACCGCGCCGATCTCCACGACGCCGCACGTCGCCACGTCCATGTCCGTCGTCTCGAAGTCGAACGTGACGTAGCGCTCGAGCCGCGCGTCGAGGCCCGAGGCGTGGAGGACTTGCAATGCCTTGAAGAGTGTGAGGGGGTCGGTGCTGACGTGTGTCGTGCGTGGTGCGTCGTGTGTGGTACTGCTTGGCACTCTCCGCACCCCCGCCGAGGTCAGCATGCCACGCAACGCGATCTCGAGACCACCCCTCGGCTCGATCGCGATGCTCTCGTCGCTAGCGATCGCCTGCTGGAGCTGTTCCGCGAGCCGTACCGCTTCCGGCATCGTTGCCGGATCCGTCAACTCGTCGTGCCGCTCCTCGAGCGCATTGCGATAGGGGCCGATGCTCTGCGACAACAGCTCGTCCACGACCGCTTGCAGCGTGCCGTGCGAGCGCGGCAAGGCTCGCAGGTTTTCCACCTGATACACGAGCCGCCACAGCTTCTTCGTGTCGGGATCCTGGCTCGGCCGCCGGCGCGCGAGTGCGCGCACCGACGTCAGGAAGTCGTCCCTGCTGTCGGTCAGCGCCGCTTCGACCTCTTGCAGGAAATGCTCCGACAGCACGCAACGCGCGAACGCCTCGAGCGCCACGGGATCGTTGGGATGGCGCACCACGCGCAGCGCCGTGACCACGTACTTGATGACGTCGTCTTCCATCAGCGAGCGGCCCCGCGCCAGCCGGCAAGGAATCCCGGCCCGCAGCAGCCGCCCCTCGATGTACTCGCCGACCCGATGCTTGCGATACAGGATCGCGAAATCGCCCCAGCCGAGCTGCGCCGCCGCGGCGTCGCCGCGCAGATCGTCCAGCAGCCACGCGGCTTCTTCCTCCTCGTCGCGGAAGGCGAAGGCGTGCACGTCGTGCACCGACTCCTGATCGGCGGTGAGCTGCTTGTGGAAGAGCTGCGGATTCTGGGCGAGAACGCGTCGAGCGGTCTGGAAGATCTGCCGGGAGCAGCGGCAGTTCTTGTCCAGAATGATCGGCTCGACCTCGTAGTCGCGCTTGAAGCGCACCAGGACGTACGGATCCGCGCCGGTCCAGGTGAAAATGGACTGCTCGTCGTCACCCACCGCGAAGAAGTTGCCGTGCGGCGCCACGAGCTGCTTCAAGAAGTCGTACTGCACCGCGTTTACATCTTGGAATTCGTCGACGAGCAGATAGTCAAATCGATCCGCGATTCGATCCGCGAGTGGCGCGGCCTTGGTGATCAGCTCATCGAAGTCCACCATGTTGCGGTGCGCGAGCCAGCTCGTGTATTCGTGGAAGAGCCGTGCGTCATTCGGCGTGAGGCGGTAGCCCTGAAAGCGGTGGCGCGAGAACAGTGTCAAGAGCTGGCCGCGGCGGTCCGCGGGGACCCGCAGCCGGCTGAGAATCACGCGTTGGTAATCCTCATCAGCCACGCCGAACCCCTTGCGCAGCCGCACGGTCTCCGCGTGCTCGCGCAGCAGCGCCAGGCAGAAGGCGTGGATCGTGCCGCGCGTGATCTGCTCGGCGCGGTCGCCCAGCGTGTGCTTGAGGCGGACGGCGATCTCTTCGGCCGCGCGATTCGTGAA
>DASYTD010000198.1:0-17497 GCA_036002655.1 Gemmatimonadales bacterium | reverse complement strand
ACTTCACACACTCGAGCCATAGCTCATCCGACTGGAAAATGAGGCCGAAACCTAAGCAGCGTCCCAGGAAGCCACAACCCCGCAAAACCGCGGTCATCACCGGGGTCACCGGGCAGGACGGCTCCTACCTCGCCGAGCTGCTGCTCGCCAAAGGCTACGAGGTGATCGGGGTCGTGCGCCGCACCTCGCACGACTCCTACGAGCGCATCGGGCACTTGCTCGACCGGGTGCACGTGGTCGCCGCGGACCTGCTCGACCAACACTCGCTGACCACCGTCATTCGTGACGCGAAGCCCGACGAAGTGTACAACCTCGCCGCGCAGAGTTTCGTCCCGACCTCCTGGACGCAGCCGGTGCTCACGGGCGAGTTCACGGCACTTGGTGTGACTCGGCTGCTCGAAGCCATCCGCCTCGCGCACCCCGAGGCGCGCTTCTACCAGGCGAGCTCGTCGGAGATGTTCGGCAAAGCGGTGGAAACGCCGCAGCGCGAGTCGACGCCGTTCTATCCGCGCTCTCCCTACGGTGTTGCCAAGGTCTACGGCCACTGGATCACGGTGAACTACCGCGAGTCGTATGGGCTGCACGCGGTCAGCGGCATTCTCTTCAACCACGAGTCGCCGCGGCGCGGCCTCGAGTTTGTGACACGCAAGGTTTCCGATGGCGTCGCCCGCATCAAGCTCGGGAAAGCGCGCGAGCTGCGCCTCGGGAATCTCGACTCGGGCCGCGACTGGGGATTTGCCGGAGACTACGTCGAGGCGATGTGGCAGATGCTCCAGCAAAAAGAGCCGCGCGACTACGTCGTCGGCACCGGGAAGATGCATACCGTCCGTGATCTCTGTGCCGCCGCATTCGGCCACGTCGGTCTCGACTGGCAGCAGTATGTGAAGGTCGATCCCAAGTTTGTGCGGCCGGCCGAGGTGGACGTGCTGCTGGCGGACGCCAGCCGCGCGCGCAAAGAGCTGGGATGGGCGCCGCAAGCGAGCTTCGAGCAGCTCGTGAAGATGATGGTGGACGCCGATCTCGAGCGGCTCGCGTGAAGGTGCTCGTCACCGGCGCCAACGGATTCGTGGGCCGCAGCGTGGTACGGCGGCTGCTCGCCGACGGCGACACGGTGATCGCGGCCAACGGACCCGGAGCGTCGAGCGGGCCGGCCGGGAAGAACGTCACGAGCGTGCTGTTGGATGTGACGAACGAAATGTCGGTTCGCGCGTGCCTGCAAACGCCGGTGGACGCGGTGATTCATCTCGCGGCCATCGCGCTGAGTAAGGCCGCGGATCAGGATCCCATGCGGGCCTGGGTGACGAATGCCGGTGGAACGGCCAAACTCGCTGCCGGCCTGGCCAAGGCGTCGGCCGGTTGGAAGACGCAGCCGGTCTTCCTGTTGGCATCGACGGCGGAGGTCTATTCATGGCGCGAGCGACCTATTAAGGAAGAGGATCCGATCCAGCCGTCGACAGCGTATGGCTCCAGCAAGCTCGGAGCCGAGCTGGCGGCGGAGCAGGCGTCGCGTTGCTGCGGCTTGAAGGTGATCATCGCGCGGCCGTTCCCGCATTCGGGTGCGGGGCAGGATCCGAGCTTCTGGATTCCGGGCCGGTGCAAGATGCTGCGAGAAGTGAAGGACCACGGGTGGCCCGCGGTCCCGGTCGGTGACTTGACGGCGGTGCGGGATTTTCTGCATGTGGACGACGTGGCTGATGCGTATGCGCTCTTGCTGAAGCGCGGAACGCCGGGCGAGGTGTACAACATCGCCTCCGGCCGCGAGGTCACTCTGGACGAGATCCACACCCGGCTCGAACAGCTGCTCGAGATCGCGCCCAAACGAGAAGTCGACGGCAGCCAGGTGCGCCGGGAGGCACGACCCTATCTCGTCGGCGATTCTGGTAAGTTGCGCGCGGCGACGGGCTGGAGCCCTCGCCGTTCGCTCGACGATATCCTGCGGGACGTGCTCGATGCCCAAAAGAACTGACTTGAAGCGCATCCTGTTGCTGGGCTCCGGGCCGATCGTCATCGGCCAGGCGGCGGAGTTCGACTATTCGGGAACGCAGGCGGTGAAAGCTCTCAAAGAGGAGGGCTATACCGTCATTCTCGTGAATTCGAATCCCGCCACGATCATGACGGACCCCGAGCTGGCCGATCGCACCTACATCGAGCCTGTGACACCCGACTGGGTGCGTAAGGTCATCGAGCGCGAGAAACCAGACGCCCTCCTGCCCACGATGGGCGGCCAGACTGCCCTGAATGTGGCGATGGCGCTCGCCAACGACGGCACGCTCAAGCAGCACAACGTCGAGCTCATCGGCGCGAATGCGCGCGCCATCCGGATGGCCGAAGATCGTGCCGAGTTCAGTGCGGCGATGCAGCGCATCGGGTTGGCGACTCCGACGGGGCGCACCGTGACGTCGGTCGAGGCCGGGCTCGAGGCGGTCCAGGACGTCGGCTATCCCGCGATTATCCGTCCCTCGTACACACTCGGGGGCACGGGCGGCGGCGTCGCCTACAATCGTGCCGAGTTCGAGGAGATGGTCGAGCGGGCGCTGGAGCTGTCGCCGGTGCATTCCACGCTGATCGAGCGCAGCGTGCTCGGCTGGAAAGAGTTCGAGCTGGAGGTCATGCGCGACCGGCGCGACAACGTCGTGATCGTCTGCTCCATCGAGAACCTCGACCCGATGGGTGTGCACACCGGCGATTCGATCACCGTGGCGCCCGCGATGACGCTGACCGACCGCGAGTACCAGCGCATGCGCGACGCGGCCATCGCGATTATTCGCGAGATCGGCGTCGAAGCGGGCGGCTGCAACATCCAATTCGCCGTCAATCCGGCCGACGGCGAGATGCTGGTGATCGAGATGAATCCGCGCGTGTCACGCTCCTCGGCGCTCGCGTCGAAGGCGACGGGATTCCCGATCGCGCGCATCGGCACGAAGCTCGCCGTTGGCTACACGCTCGACGAGCTGCCCAACGACATCACGCGCACCACGCCGGCGTCGTTCGAGCCGGTGCTCGACTACGTCGTCGTGAAGGTCCCGCGGTTTGCGTTCGAGAAGTTCCCGCGGGCGGATTTCCGTCTCACGACGCAAATGAAATCGGTGGGCGAAGCGATGGCGATCGGGCGCACCTTCAAGGAAGCGTTCCAGAAGGGACTGCGCGCGCTCGAGATCGGCCGGCCGGGGTGGGTCCTGGGCGCGACGCTGGCGGACGATCGGCTCACGAGCGCATCGCCCGAGGATCTGCGCGTCGCCCTGCGGACCGCGACGCCCGAGCGGATCTTCCAAATCAAGCGGGCACTGCTCGCCGGCCTGAGCGTGGACGAGATCGCGCAAGCCTCCGGCATCGATCCCTGGTTCCTCTATCAGCTCGCCGAGCTGGTCGAAGCCGATCGCGCCTTCGCGGACCTGCCAACGGTCGGCGCGTCCGCGCTGAAGCGCATGAAGCGGTTGGGGTTTTCCGATCGCCAGCTCGCCGCGCTGCGGAACACCACCGAAACAGCGATTCGCGAGCAGCGCTGGAGCTTCGGCATTCACCCAGCTTACAAGACCGTGGACACGTGTGCCGGCGAGTTCCCGTCGGCCACGCCGTACCTCTATTCCTCGTACGACGAAGAGAACGAGTCCGAGCCGTTCGGCGATCAGGGCATCGTCATTCTCGGCAGCGGCCCGAACCGCATCGGGCAGGGCGTCGAGTTCGATTACTGCTGCGTGCGCGCCGGCCTCGCGCTCCGCGAGCTCGGGTTCAAGACGATCATGATCAACTCGAACCCCGAGACGGTCTCGACCGACTTTGATATCTCGGACAAGCTGTACTTCGAGCCGCTGACGTTCGAGGACGTGATCGAGATCGTTCGCTGGGAGCGGCCCAAAGGCGTCGTCGTGCAGTTCGGCGGCCAGACGCCGCTGCAGCTCACCAAGCCGCTCGAAGCGGCGGGCATCCCGATCCTGGGAACGTCACCCGACGCGATCGACATCGCGGAAGACCGGGAGCGCTTCGAGGCGCTCGCGCGCCGGCTCGGCGTCGCGCAGCCGCCCAATGGGATCGCCCGCTCGGTGGAAGAAGCGGTCGGCGTCGCGCAGCGGATCGGCTACCCCGTATTGGTGCGCCCCTCGTACGTCCTCGGCGGCCGGGCGATGGAAATCGTCTACGACGACGGCTCGCTGCGTGATTACTTCGTCAAAGCCGCGCGCGTCGCGCCGGAACACCCGGTCCTGATCGACCGCTTCCTGGAAGACGCGTTCGAGGCGGATGTGGACGCGATCGCCGACGGCACGCGCTGCGTCATCGGCGGTGTGATGCAGCATATCGAAGATGCCGGCGTGCATTCCGGCGATTCTGCGTGCGTGCTGCCGCCCTACCTGATCGGCGACCGGCAGGTGGACGAGATGCGGCGCCATACCCAGGCGTTCGCCAAAGCGCTGGGTGTCGTCGGCCTGATGAACGTGCAGTATGCGATCCAGAACGGCGTGGTCTACGTCCTGGAGGTCAATCCTAGGGGCTCCCGCACCGTGCCGTTTGTCAGCAAGGCCACCGGGGTCCCCCTCGCAAAGCTTGCAGCGGCGGTCATCGTCGGCCGGACACTGGACGATTTGGGCCTTCCCGATGAGCTTCCCGTCGCCGGGGTGGCCGTAAAAGAGGCCGTTTTCCCCTTCACGAAACTGCCCGGCGTGGATACTGTGTTGGGGCCGGAAATGCGGTCCACGGGGGAAGCGATGGGCCTGGCGGACAGTTTCGGGATGGCGTTCGCCAAGGCGCAGATCGCGGCCGACGGCAGCCTGCCGCTCGAGGGCACGATCTTCGTGACGGTGAACGACCACGACAAGCCGACGGTACTGCCGATCGCCCGCCGCTTTCACGAGCTGGGATTTCGCATCCTGGCGACAGAAGGGACCGAACGCTATCTCCGCGGCCGTGGTGTGCCGGCGGAGCGGGTGCTGAAGGTGCATGAAGGGCGGCCCAACGCGATCGATCTGATCGTGTCCGGCGAGGTGCATCTCTTGATCAACACCCCGCTGGGGAAGTTCACGCAGGTGGACGACTACGCCATCCGGCGCGCCGCGCTGGTGCACCGGGTGCCCTATACGACGACAATGTCCGCGGCGAGTGCCGCGTGTGATGCGATCATTGCGCTCCGCAGCCGGACCGGGATCGTTAGGAGCTTACAGGAATGGCACGAAAAGGCGAACGCCGAAAAGGCGCCGACCGCCGGGCAGCCAGCAGCGGCAAGCGCGTAACCAAGGCCGCGCCCAAGCCCAAGGTCGAGGTTGCGCCTCAGCCGAAAATCAAACTCCGCGGCAAGTTGCTCGAGAACGAGCCGCTGGCGCGCATCAACACGTGGCGGATCGGGGGTCCGGCGCGCTATCTCGCCCTGCCCGCCGACGCCGAGGATGTGGCGCGCGCGCTGGAGCTGGCGCAGGATCGCGGGTTGCCCTGGGTGGTGCTCGGTCTCGGCTCCAACGTGCTCATCAAGGACGGCGGCTTCCCCGGCGTGGTGATCCGGATGGGGAAGGGGCTGGATCGGTTCGAAATGAAGGGTGCCACGGCGATCGTGGGCGCGGGAATGCCGACGCCCCTACTCGCGCGGCGCACGGCCGAGGCGGGGTTCGCCGGTGTGGAGCGGTTCGTGGGCATTCCCGGGACCGTGGGCGGGGGCATCTACATGAACGCGGGCTGCCACGGTGCGGAGTTCGCGGAAGTCGTCACGGAAGTCACCGTCATGGATCCGCGCGGCAAGATTAAACAGCTCTCGCGCAAGCAAATCTCATTCAAGTACCGCTCGAGCAACCTTGAGGGTATCGTGCTCGAGGCGAAGCTCGTCCTCGGGGAAGAGTCGCCTGCCAAGCTGAAGGAGCTGCAGTCGAAGCTGTTCCGGTGGCGCAAGGCGGGCACGCCCTTCGACCAACCCTGTTGCGGCTCGACGTTCACGAACCCGAGCGGCACCAAGACGGCCGGGATGTTGATCGACGAGTGCGGACTCAAGGGCTTCACGGTGGGCGGCGCGCAGGTGTCCACGCAGCACGCGAACTACATCATCAACAAAGGCACCGCGACCGCCAGCGACGTCCTCAAGGTGATCGATCACCTCCGCAAGACGGTGGCGAAGAAAACGGGCGTGACGCTGGAGCTCGAGTGCAAGGTCATCGGGGTCTAGATGGCGGCATCAGGATACTTCGCACACGAGTCCAGCTATATCGATGAAGGGGCGGTGGTCGGGAACGGCACGAAGATCTGGCATTTCTCGCATGTCATGCCCGGGGCGGTGATCGGCGAGCGCTGCAACCTCGGCCAGAACGTCGTGGTGATGCCAGGCACCAAGATCGGGAACAACGTCAAGATTCAGAACAACGTCTCGATCTACGAGGGCGTCGAGCTGGAAGACGACGTTTTCTGTGGGCCCTCCTGCGTCTTCACCAACGTCATGAATCCGCGCAGCCATGTGCCGCGCAGGAAGGAATTCCGGCGCACGCTCGTGCGGCGCGGCGGCTCGATCGGCGCGAATGCCACGATCGTGTGCGGCGTCACGCTCGGGGAGTACGCATTCATCGGCGCGGGCGCGGTGGTCACGTCCGATGTGCCGGCGTACGGCCTCATGGTGGGCGTGCCGGCTCGTCGCGTGGGGTGGATGTGCCAGTGCGGCGAGCGGCTCCATCCGGAAAGCGGGAGTGCCACGTGCGCGGCCTGCGGAGCCAGCTATCAAGAAAGCGGCGGGTCGCTGCGCCAAACCAAACCGTCTCGCGTGCGCGCCTGATGAACGTTCCCATGCTGGATCTGGTCGCGCAGTACGCCACGATCAAGGACGACGTGCTCCAGGCGATGATGCGCGTCGTCGAGACGCAGCAATTCATCATGGGGCCGTCGGTGCCGCAGCTCGAGACGGAGATCGCGCGGCTGTCGCACGCCAAGCACGGCATCGGCTGCGCGAGCGGGACGGACGCGCTGCTCCTCCCGCTGAAGGCGCTGAATCTCCGGTCCGGTGACGAGATCATCACGACGCCGTTTACGTTCTTCGCGACCGCGGGCACGATTCACAACGCCGGCGCCACGCCCGTCTTCGTGGATATTCAGCCCGACACGTTCAACATCGATCCCGCCGCGGTGAAGCGGGCGATCACGCCGCGCACGCGCGCGATCATGCCGGTGCATCTCTATGGCCAGATGGCCGACATGCTCGAGCTGATGGCGATCGCGGTGCCCAAGGGATTGAAGGTGATCGAAGACGCCGCGCAAGCGATCGGCGCGCGCCGCAAGATGGACGGCGAGTGGCGGGTCGCCGGCGAGCTCGGCTGGGTGACCGGCTATTCGTTCTTCCCAAGCAAGAATCTCGGCGCGTGGGGCGACGGCGGGATGATGGTCACCTCGGACGACGCAGCGGGAGACCGGCTGCGCAAGCTGCGGCTGCACGGCGGCGCCAAGCAGTACCATCACGATGAAGTCGGCACCAACTCGCGTCTCGACACGTTGCAGGCGGCGGTGCTCCTCGCAAAACTACCCCACCTCGCCCGGTGGTCCGCCAAGCGGCGCGAGCACGCCGCGTACTACACCAAGGCGTTCGCGGACATGCCGCAGGTCAAGCCACCCGTCGTGGATCTGGCGAACGAGCACATCTTCCATCAGTACACGCTGCGCGCCGAGCGGCGCGACGACCTCCAGGCGCACCTGACGAAGGAAGGGATCGGCCATGCGGTGTACTATCCGATCCCGCTGCATCGCCAGCCCTGTTTTGCCCACCTCGGCTACAAGGACGGCAGTCTGCCGCAGGCGGAGCAGGCCTGCCGCGAAGCGCTCTCCCTGCCGATCTATCCGGAGCTCACCCGTGCGCAGCTCGACCGGGTGATCGATGCGATCCGCGGATTCTATCGGTGAAGCGCCTCAGGGTCGGCGTAGTCGGCGCCGGCGCGTGGGGGCGGAATCACGTCCGCACGATCGCCGGGCTCGCCGATGCCGAGCTGGCGGCGGTCTGCGACACCGACGCCAAGGTCCGGGAGCGCGTGGCGCGGCAGTATCCGGCGACGCTCGTGACCCCCGACGTGGCGGCCCTGCTGGGGGCAGTCGATGCCGTGATTGTGGCGTCCCCCGCCGCCACCCATGCGGCCGTCGCTCAACAGGCGATCGAGGCCGGCAAGCCGGTGCTGGTGGAGAAGCCGTTCGCCTTGAGCGTGCGGGACGCCGAGGCGATCGCGCGCCGGGGGGCAGAGCGGGGGGTCCCGGTGCTGGCCGGACACCTGCTGGTCTACCACCCGGCGGTGGAACGGCTGCGGGACATGGTGCAGAACGGGGAGCTGGGCAAGGTATTCTATCTGTATGGGCTGCGCGTCAACCTCGGGCAGGTCCGCAAGGACGAAAACGCTCTCTGGAGCTTTGGGCCGCATGACGTGTCAGTGGCACTCTACTTGCTTGATGAGCAGCCAGTACGGGTCGCTGCGAACGGCAAAAGCTATCTGCAGCCCGCGATCGAGGACGTCGTGTTTCTGACGATGGAATTCGCGAGCGGGGTGCTGGCGCACGTTCAAATGTCCTGGCTCGATCCTCACAAAGAACGGAAACTCACCGTGGTAGGCGCCAAGAAAATGGTGGTGTTCGACGACATGGAGCCGCGCGAGAAGCTGCGGATTTACGATAAGGGCGTGGAGCGCCCTCCCGAGTACGGGTCGTTCGGCGAGAGCCTGGCGATTCGTGAAGGCGACATTTTCATTCCTCGTGTTCCGGCCGTGGAACCGCTCGCGGCCGAATTGGCGCATTTTGTTCGCGCCGCGCAGGGGCGTGAAGCTCCCCGCGCGAGCGCGGAGGACGGCGTCCGCGTCGTCCGCGTGTTGGAAGCCGCCTCGCGCTCATTGGCCCGCGGCGGCGCCCCGGAGGCTCCATGACCCCGACTGCTACTGCACCCGCTGCCGCTGGCAACACCGTCGATACGCTGCTCGCCAAGGCCAAGGATCGCACCGCGGTGTTCGGTGTCGTCGGCCTGGGCTACGTCGGTTTGCCGCTCGCGATGGAGCTGGTCCGCGCGGGATACCGGGTGCTCGGCGTAGACGTGAACAAGCGCGTCGTCGATTCCTTGAACGCGGGCCGCTCCCACATTCAAGACGTCCCCGCCGTCACGGTCGCGGACGCGGTGCGCGCCGAGCGATTCTCCGCCACGGCCGATCTGACTCGTCTGAAAGAGCCGGACGTCATTTCCATCAGCGTCCCCACGCCGCTCTCCAAAACCAAAGATCCCGACGTGAGCTACGTGCTCGCGGCGACGGAATCGGTGAAGCGCGCGCTGCGCAAGGGACAGCTGGTCGTGCTCGAGTCCACGACCTATCCTGGGACGACGCGCGAGCTCATGCTGCCGCAGCTCGAATCCACCGGTCTCAAGGTCGGCGAGGACTTCTTCCTCGCCTTCTCACCCGAGCGCGTGGATCCCGGCAACGAGCGGTTCAATACGCGCAACACGCCCAAGGTCATCGGCGGCATCACGCCGGCCTGCCTCAAGGTCGCAATGGCGCTGTACCAGGGGGCCATCGACACGCTCGTTCCGATGTCGTCGCCGGAAGCGGCGGAGCTGGTGAAGATCCTGGAGAACACGTTCCGCAGCGTCAACATCGGGCTCGTCAACGAAATGGCGATCGTGTGCGACAAGCTGGGCGTGGATGTCTGGGAAGTGATCGAGGCCGCATCCACCAAGCCGTTCGGGTTCATGAAATTCACGCCCGGCCCCGGTGTCGGCGGGCACTGCATCCCCCTCGATCCGCACTACCTCGCGTGGAAGATGCGGACGCTCAACTACAAGACACGGTTCATCGAGCTCGCGGGCGAGCTCAACGCCGAGATGCCCGAGTTCTGGGTCGGCAAGGTCGTGGACGCGCTCAACGAGCAGGGGAAGGCGGTCCGCGGCAGCGGCGTGCTGCTCGTGGGCGTCGCGTACAAGAAGAACATTGACGACATCCGCGAGAGTCCGGCGCTCGACGTGATCCGCCTGCTGCATCGGCGCGGCGCCGACGTTTCGTATCACGATCCGCACGTCCCCGTCCTGAAGGAAGACGGCATCTCGCTCACGTCCGTCCCGCTTACGGCGGAGACGATCAAAAAAGCCGACTGCGTCGTCATCGTGACCGATCACGCGGCGGTTGACTACAAACTGGTCGCGCGACACGCGCGCGCGGCTGTCGACACGCGGCATGTCTTGCCCAAGGCGGGCAGCCGCGCGTGAAGGTCGCCGTCGTCGGCACCGGATATGTAGGTCTGGTCGTGGGCGCCTGTCTCGCCGAGACAGGGAACGACGTCGTGTGCGCCGACGTCGACGCCTCCAAGATCAAGAGCCTCAAGGCGAACAAGCTGCCGATCTACGAGCCGGGGCTCGAGCCGATCGTGATCCGCAATCAGCGCGAAGGCCGGCTGACGTTCACGACGGACGTGGGGAACGCCGTCGAGCGCTCGGAAGTCGTGTTCATCGCGGTGGGCACGCCCCCCGACGAAGACGGATCCGCGGATCTGCAACATGTGCTCGTGGTCGCGACGACGATCGGCAAGCATATGAACGCGTCCAAGGTCGTGGTCACCAAGAGCACGGTGCCGGTCGGCACGGCGGAGAAGGTGCGCGCGCAGATCGCCCGCGAGACCACGACGCCGTTTCACGTGTGCTCGAACCCGGAGTTCCTGAAGGAAGGCGCCGCGGTCGAGGATTTCATGAAGCCCGACCGTGTCGTCGTGGGCGTGGACTCTCCGGATGCCGCCAAAGTGATCGAAGAGCTGTACACCCCGTTCGTGCGCACCGGCAATCCGCTGATCGTGATGGACATCCCCTCGGCCGAAATGACCAAGTACGCGGCCAACGCGATGCTCGCCACGCGCATTTCCTTCATGAATCAGATTGCGGGGCTCTGCGAAGCCGTCGGCGCCGATGTGACTCAGGTGCGCCGCGGCATCGGCTCGGACCGGCGCATCGGCCAGGCGTTTCTCTTTCCGGGCCCAGGCTACGGCGGGTCCTGCTTCCCCAAGGACGTGAAGGCGCTGATCCGCACGGGCAAGGAACGGGAGCTGTCACTCGACATTCTGACGGCGGTCGAGGCGGCGAACCACCGGCAGAAGCGCCTCTTGTTCGAAAAGCTCCAGCGGCATGTGGGATCCTTGCGCGGCCGCGTCATCGCGGTGTGGGGACTCGCCTTCAAGGCGGAGACGGACGACGTGCGCGAGAGCCCGGCGCTGGTGCTCATCGAGGCCTTGCTCGAGGCCGACGCGCGCGTGCAGGCGCACGATCCGGCGGCCATGAAAACGGCGGAGCATCACCTGGGCGATCGCGTGACCTATGCCGCGCACGCGTTCGACGCGCTCGCCGGCGCGGACGCGCTCGCGATCGTCACGGAATGGCTCGAGTACCGCAACCCCGATTTCGCCAAAATGAAACAGCTCTTGAAACGGCCGCTGATCGTAGACGGGCGCAATTTGTACGATCCGCAGAAGCTGGGCCGCCTCGGGTTCACCTACGACAGCATCGGCCGCCCGCTCGGATGCGCGTCCTCGTAACGGGCGCGGCAGGATTCCTAGGATCGCATCTCGTTGACCGGTTCCTCGCCGCGGGACACCGGGTGCTGGCGATGGATAATCAGCTCACCGGCAATCCCGCCAACCTCGCCCACGTCGCCGACCATCCCCACTTCGAGTTCCAGCGCCAGGATGTCACGACGTTCATCGAGGTCGAGGGGACGCTGGACGGCGTGCTGCACTTCGCGAGCCCGGCCAGTCCCGTGGACTATCTCCAGCTACCCATTCAGACCCTCAAGGTCGGTGCGCTGGGCACGCACAAGGCGCTGGGGCTCGCCATGGCGAAACAGGCCCGTTTCCTCCTGGCCTCGACGTCGGAGGTGTACGGCGATCCGCTCGTGCATCCTCAGCCCGAGTCGTACTGGGGAAACGTGAATCCGGTGGGCCCGCGCGGCGTGTACGACGAGGCCAAGCGCTTCGCCGAAGCGCTCACGATGGCGTATAACCGCTACCACCGTCTCGATACGCGGATTGTGCGCATCTTCAACACCTATGGGCCGCGCATGCGGCCGCACGACGGCCGCGTCGTGTCGAACTTCATCGTGCAGGCACTGCGTGGCGAGTCGCTGACCGTCTACGGCGACGGCTCGCAGACCCGCTCGTTCTGCTATGTGGACGATATGATCGAGGGCATCATGCGACTGTTCGAGCGTGGCAGCGCCGAGCCGACGAACATCGGGAACCCGCACGAGTTCACCGTGCGGCAGTTGGCGGAGCGAGTTCTCGCCCTGACGGGTAGCAAGAGCAAGATCGTGGAACGGCCGCTGCCGGTGGACGATCCGCAGGTCCGCCAGCCCGACATCACACGCGCGCGCGAGACGCTCGGGTGGGAGCCGCAGGTCGCGCTCGACGACGGTCTGCGCCGGACGATCGAGTATTTCCGCGGTGTCGTGGGACGCCAAGGGGCTCGCACGTGAAGCTGCTCGTCACCGGCGCTGGCGGTTTTATCGGATCGCACCTGAGCGAAGCGCTCATCGCACGCGGTCACCAGGTGACTGGCGTCGACAACTTCGACCCGTTCTACGCGCGCGCGGTGAAGGAGCGGAACCTCGCCGGCCTCCGCAAGCTACCGGCGTTCCGATTCGTCGAAGCCGACGTCGCTCGCGATCCGATGCCGCTGGATGGCGTCGAGGCGGTCATTCATCTCGCCGCCAAGCCCGGCGTCCGGCCGTCTCTCGAAGACCCCGGGTCGTACATGGAGGCGAACGTCACGGCGACTGCCCGGTTGTTCGACGCGGCACGGCGGGTTGGCGTGATGCGGATCGTGTTCGGCTCGTCCTCCTCGGTGTACGGGAACGCGACGCCCGCGCCATTCGCCGAGAGCGAGCCGGCCGTTTCGCCGATCTCGCCGTACGCCGCCAGCAAGCGCGCGGGAGAGCTGCTCGCACATGCCTTCGCGCACCTCTACCCGCTGCGCATCATGTGCCTGCGTTTCTTCACCGTCTACGGACCCCGGCAGCGCCCCGATCTGGCGATCCATAAGTTCACCGACCTGATCGCCCGGGGGCGGCCCGTGCGCATGCATGGGGATGGGTCGAGCGAGCGCGACTACACCTATATTACCGACGCCCTGGACGGCATCATCGCGGGTCTCGAGTGGACCGCGAAGGCCGCCCCGGGGAGCGTGGAAACGGTGAACCTGGGCGGTGGCGCGCGGGTGCGCTTGGATCGTCTGATCGCGCTCATCGCGGCGGCCCTCGGCAAAGAGCCGAACATCGAGCGCCATCCCGATCAGCCGGGGGACGTGCGGCTGACGGATGCCGATCTGGCGCACGCCGGACGCGTGTTGGGTTTCCGCCCGCGCGTCGGTATCGAGGAAGGCATCCGGAAGTTCGTAGACTGGTACGAGGAGGCTCATGGACGTCAGTCCCGAGCGTCTAGTCGAGCAAGCTAACGAGCGATTCCAACTGCAGGACTATTACGGCGCGATTCACCTCCTCGAAGAGGTCGTCGCGACCGGCCGCGCATTTGCGGACGCGCATCATCTACTCGGACTGTCCTACTCGCTCGCCGGACAACCGGAGAAAGCGCTGGAACAGCTCGATCGCGCGCTGGCGCTCAATCCCAACTACATCGAGGCGTTGATTCACCGCGCGCTCGTCCTGAACGAGCTGGGACGCGAAGAAGAGGCGAACGCGGTCCTGCGGCGCGCCCGGCAGGTGACCTCCGAGCGGCGCTCGGGATTCCACGGGCACATCGCGGCCAAGCTCGCCAATCACCATGCAGCGATGGGCCAGGCCTACCTCGAGGCCGGCGGGTTGAACGAAGCGATCGCGCAGTACGAGGCGGCCCTCGCGCTCGGTCCGGCATTTCACGACCTACGCTACAAGCTCGGCCGGCTGCTGCTCGAGGCGGGACGCGCGTTGGACGCTCATGAGCAGTTCCAGAGGATTGTGCGCGAGCGGCCATCGTTCCTCGATGCCGCCGCGATGCTGGGACTCGCCAGTTATCTCGCGGGCGACGGTCTGGCGGCGCGCGCTGTCTGGGAGCAGCTGCGCGCTCGGCGGCCGGAAGATCCGCGGGTGGAAGCGTACTTGGCACTGCTGTCGCGCTCCGATGTCGAGCCCGTCCCGGTAGCCGCCAAGAGCGAGCCCTCCGAACCCCCCGAGTCGCCCCCGGCTGCGCGAAAGAAGAAAAAGAAGTGAGACGCTTTGCGACGGTGCTGGTACTCGTCTCGATCGCCTGTACCCGATCCGCTGCCAACCACGAAGAGCTCGGCGATCGCGCCTACTCGGCGGGATCGTACCCGGACGCGTTGGCGGAGTACCAGCTTGCGCGGAGGGCGAATTCGGGCAGCGCGCCGCTCTTGGCCAAGGTTGCCGCCGCGGCCATGCACGCCGAGGACTACGAGCTGGCGGCGGATGCATACCGTTCGCTGGCCCGCCGCGACCGCTCGCGGGCTGAAGAAGCGGCCGATGGCCTGGAGCGTGTCGCGCGCGCGGCGCTCGCCGCAAACGACCGCACCGCGCTGGCGAGCTCGCTCACGGGCCTGCGTGAGGTTGCTCCGCGGCGGCCGTTGGGGCGTTACGTCATCCTGGCCGCGCTCGACGCGGTAGACCGTGGCGACACAGCCGAGGCCCGGGCACTCCTGCCGGTGGCCGCGGCGTCCGCGGTCGACGCGAGCCGGGCCGACTCGCTACTGTTCGTATACGGAATGACGCTGGTGAGGGTCAAGGACTGTAACACGGCGGTGCGCGTCTTCGAGGGCGTGATCCGGCGGCAGCGAGCGGTCGCAGTGGTCGAATCGGCACGCGAAGGGCTGGGCCTGTGCGCGCTCGTCGAGGGCCAGCTCGCGCTGGAGCGCGGGCGCCCAGCGGACGCGGAAGACTGGTTTCGCCGGGCGACGGCCCCGGGAGCGTCAATCGACGTCGTGCGCGCCGCCTTCCTCGGTCTCGGCGACGTGCGTCTCGCGCAAGGTGATGTGGCCGGCGCAATGGAGAGCTACCAGCAGGCGCTCGCGGGTGGCACACCGGGGGACACGCTGTCGCAGCGGGCGCAGGAAAAGCTCAACGCGTTAGGAAAGGCTGAACCTGAATGATGATGGAACGGACGGTCGGCATGCTGGCGCTATGCGTAGCACTCAGTGGGGGCGCTGCATGCCGGCATGGTGCGCGGCCAGCGAGCGCGCCGCCCGTCCTCCAGGCGGACCTCGAGCTCGAACGCGCCATGCAGCGGTTCCGCCGCGGCGAGTTCCGCCGCGCGCAGACGATGTTGCAGCGGCTCACATTCGAATTCGGGCCCAGCCAACCACAGCTGGCGCAGACGCGCTACTACCTGGCGGAGTGCTTTTTCCAGCTGGGAGATCACGTCCAGGCGGCAGCGGATTTCCGCAAGGTCGCCGACGAATTCTCCACCACCGAATACGCGCCGCTCGCGCTGCTGCGGGCGGGTGACGCGAACTTGCGGCTCTGGCACCGTCCCGAGCTCGATCCGACGGCTGGCGAGGCCGCGCTAGCGATTTACCAGGAGCTCGCCGGCCGGTATCCCGACAGCGATGCGGCGGCGCGCGCGCGGCTCCACGTGCGCCGGCTCGAGAATCAGTTTGCGGAAAAGACGTACAAGACCGGCATGTTCTATCTGCGGCGCAAGGCATACGACTCCGCGATCATCTACTTTAAGGACGTGATCGCCAACTACCCCAGCACGCAGCGGGCGCCCGACGCCCTGCTGCGACTGGTCGACAGCTATCGCGCCATCGGCTACACGCAGGAGATGCAGGAGACCTGCGAGCACTTGCGGCGCTTCTATCCGGGCGCGACGCGCCTCGACCGCAGCTGTCCCGCCGCAGCCTCCACCCCGTCCTGATCGGCGTGGACGCGCTGTTCGGGGGATCGTTCGACCCCGTGCATGTGGCGCATTTGATCGTGGCGGAGGCGGCGGCCGAGGCGTTCGGCCCCGGTGCCACGATCCGTTTTCTGCCGGCGCTCGAGCAGCCATTCAAGCGCGCGGCGCATCAAGCGACGGCGGAGCAGCGGGCGGAGATGCTCGATCTGGCGGTCGCGGGCAACCCCCGCCTCCGCGTCGAGCGGGTCGAGCTCGGCCTGCCGACGCCCTCCTATACCGTGCGGACCCTGCGAGCGTTGGGGGACCGCGAGCCGGGGAACCGGTTCACGTTATTGCTAGGGGCGGACGCCGCCCGCGATCTCGCGGCGTGGTGGGAAGTCGAAGCGCTTCCGGGACTTGCCGACATCGTCGTGTTTGCGCGGCCGGGTGCCACCGTGCTGCGCCATCCCCTGGTCAGCCGCGTGATTCCGGTCCCGATGATCGACCTGTCCGCGACGCAGGTGCGCGAGCGCGTCAAACAGGGGCGTTCCATTCGATATTTAGTGCCCGATCCGGTGCGCGAGTACATCGCCGCTCACGGGCTCTATCACTAGGGGTGTAATGGATAATCGTTGGTTCACAAAAATCTTTGGGACGCGGTTCAACCGCGAGCTGAAGCGCATCCAGCCGATCGTGGATGCGATCAAGCAGCACGAAGTGCGTCTGAAAGACATCGGGACCAGCGAGCTGCAGGCGCAAACGACCAAGTTCCGCGCGCTGATCGCCGAGCGCACGGGTGCGCTGCACGCCGAGGTCGAACGGCTCAAGCAGGCGAAGCACGACTGCCCCGATCCCGCGGAGCGCGCCAACCTCAGCGACCAGCTGCGCAGAGCGGAGCACGCGTTCGTCGCGGAGCTGCAACGCACGCTCGATGATCTCCTGCCCGAGGCGTTCGCGACCGTCCGCGAGGCCGCCCGCCGGCTGTTGGGCAGCGAGGTCGTCGTCACCGGGCATGCGATGAAATGGGACATGGTGCCGTACGACGTGCAGCTCATCGGCGGCATCGTGTTGCATCAAGGCAAGATCGCCGAGATGGCGACCGGCGAAGGCAAGACGCTCGTCGCCACGCTGCCCCTCTATCTCAACGCGCTCGCGGGGCGCGGTGCGCACCTCGTCACGGTCAACAACTACCTCGCCCGGCGCGACTCGCAGTGGATGGGGCACCTGTTCACCTGGCTCGGCCTGACCGTCGGCTGCATCGACGACACGCAGCCCGGCAGTCCCGAGCGGCGCGCCGCCTACCAGTGCGACATCACCTACGGCACCAACAACGAGTTCGGCTTCGACTATCTGCGCGACAACATGGTCGGCAGCCTGGATCACCGGGTGCAGCGTGGCCACATCTACGCGATCATCGATGAGGTCGACTCGATCTTGATCGACGAAGCCCGTACGCCGTTGATCATTTCCGGCGCGGTCGGCGCCGAGTCGGACGAGAAGTACGCCCAGTTCAACGCGCAGGTGGTGCAGCTGGTCCGCAAGCAGACCGCGATCGCCAACGACCTCATCGCGCGCGCGGAGCCGCTGCTTGAGCAAAAGGATGCCGAGTACGAGGGCGCCAAAATGCTCTACAAGGCGCAGCTCGGCATGCCCAAGAACAAGAAGCTGCTCAAGCTGCTCAATGAGCAGGGCGTGAAGCAGCTGGTGCAACGGATCGAGCTCGATC
>DASYTD010000197.1:0-26679 GCA_036002655.1 Gemmatimonadales bacterium | reverse complement strand
CCGCCCTTGCAGGCCGCAATCCACTCGGCGTAGCTGCCCTCGGTGCGCGGGTATTTCTGCGCCGGAGGATGGGCGACGATGTCGGCTTGCTTCGCGGCGTCGAGTAGCCGCGGGTTCTCGCCGTAAATCCCGGCGACCAGTTTCCCGGCATCGCCGATCCAGAGCTGCCCGCTCGTATCGAACGGCCAAGCGAGCGGATCGCTGATCTCCTTGGGCCGCGGCGGATACAGGCTGCCGTCACGCCACACGACGCTGACTGCCGGCCGGTTGCCCTTCGCGGGGAACGAGTAAGTGATGCGCGAGCAAGCGGGCGCGGACTCGCTGAAGAGCTTCGTGGACTCCGCTTCGATGCGCGCGGGGTATCCGAGGTCGAGCGCCCAGAAGGAGGCGTCCATCGAGTGGCAGGCGATGTCGCCCAGCGCGCCGGTCCCGAAATCCCACCAGCCGCGCCATTTGAACGGCGCGTACGCCGGATGATACGGCCGATCGGGAGCCGGACCGAGCCAGAGGTCCCAGTCGAGCCACGAGGGCGTGTAGTACTCCTCCAGCGGCCGCTCGATCGCTTGCGGCCAGATGGGCCGGTTGGTCCAGAGCTGGACTTCGCGAACCGTGCCGATGGCGCCGGCTTCGACCCATTCGCGAATCTGCCGTGTGCCTTCGTCGGCGTGCCCCTGATTGCCCATCTGCGTCGCGACTTTGTACTTCTTCGCCGCCTCCTCGAGCTGCTTCACTTCCCACAAGGTGCGCGCCAGCGGCTTTTGAATGCGGGTGTGCTTTCCCAGCTTCATCGCCATCATGCCAGCGACGGTGTGGGTGTGATCGGGGGTCGAGACGGTGACGGCGTCGATGTTCTTTCCTTCTTTATCGAGCATCACCCGGAAGTCCTTGAACCGCTTCGCCAGCGGGAACGCCGTGAGGGACTGCTGCGCCTGCCGGTCATCCACGTCGCACAGGGCGTAGATGTTCTCGGTCTTCCCCACCCCGCGCACGTCGCTCGCACCCATCCCCCCCACGCCGATGCACGCGATGTTGAGCTTGTCGCTCGGCGCGAGCCGCCCCCGGCCGCGCCCACCGAGCACATGTGCCGGCACGATCGTGAATGTCAGGCCGGTCGCGACGTCGCCGACAAAGCGGCGCCGTGAGATGCGTTGGCGCGTCATGGCAGCACGCGAATCTTGATATTCCGGAAGGCGACGACGTTGCCGTGGTCTTGCAGCCCGATGTGGCCCTGCGCGTTTTTCCCGAAGCGCGGATGCGGCGCGAACTTGCTGCCCGCGATCTTCGAGTCCCAATCCCGGCTTCCCAATTCGTACTCGAGCAGCTTGAAGCCGTTGAGCCAGTGCGCGACGTGGTTGCCGTTCACGATCAGCCGCGCCGTGTTCCATTCGCCGGCGGGCTTCACGTGTCCGGCCGGAGCCGGATAGAGATCGTAGGCCGCGCCCGCCGCGGTGAGCCGCGACTGGGCATCGGGATGGGTCGCGTCATCGAGCACCTGCATCTCCGGCGCGTTCCAATAGATCTCGTCCTTTTCCTCGCTGGCCCGATAGAAGATGCCGCCGTTGCCGCCGGGCTCGATCTTCCAGTCGATCGACAGCTCGAAATTCCGGAATTCGTCATTCGTGATGATGTCGCCCCCGGCGCCGACCCGAGTGAGTGCGCCGTCCTGCACCACCCACCCAGGGGAAAGGTCCTTCTTCCCGTAATTCCGCCACCCGGTGGTGGTGGTGCCATCGAAGAGCAGCCGCCAACCAGCGGCCCGTTCGGCGTCGGTGAGGGAGTTCTGCGTGGTGGAGGTTGGTGGACGTGCTGGAGGTTGTGATTGCGCGTGACAACCATTCGCCATGACTAACAGCGCGGCGACAATCATGAGAGTCTTCATGCGGGGAGTCCTGCGAGCTCCTGCAGCCGCACCTGCACGGCGCGGCGGCCTCGCTCGCTGCGAGTGATGACCAGAATGGCATCGTCACCAGCGATGGTGCCGATGATCTCGCTCCAGCCGGCGCCGTCCAGCGCCAGTGCCAGCGCCTGCGCGCCCCCGGTCGTCGTCTTGAGGACGAGCAGTGGCCCGACGCCTTCGGCGGAAACGAGCATGGTGGGAAGCAGCTGCTCCAGGTGCGGGCGGACGCCGGGTGCGCCTTCAGGCGCGGCCGCGTAATGCGACGCACCGTCGGGCGCGGCGACCTTCGCGAGCCCCAGCTCGCGAATATCCCGCGACAGCGTCGCCTGTGTCACGTTGTAGCCTTCGGCCTTGAGACGCTCACGCAGCTGCTCCTGGCTGCCTACCGTTTCCTGCCGCACGATCCGCAGGATGGCTGCGTGACGCTGCGTTTTCATGGCGGGAAAATCTAGTGCGCTTCCGGGGATCCGGCCCGGTGTACGATGCGCCCCGCCACCACGGTCACGACGGCCTGACGGCCCGACGGGCCGACGGCCATGAGGGCCAGATCTCCAGCCTTTCCAACCTCCAACGAACCGATTTCCCGTTCCCAGCCGAGGGCGCGCGCGCCGTCGAGCGTGAGCGCGCGAATCGCGGCGTCGCCTGAGAACCCTGCGGCCTCCGCTTCGGCCCACAAATCCAGCTCGCCAACGCTCACAACCGAATCGGTGCCGAGTCCTACAGGGATCCCTTCGTCGTGAAACACCTTGAGTAACGCGCGGCCGTGGCGATGCACGGCGTTGGAGCGCGGACAGTGCGCGATGGTGGCGCCCCGCTCCGCGAGCGCTTGCACGTCGTCCTGATCCACTTGAACGCAATGGATGCAGAGCGTGCCCCGCCCGATCACGCCTCGCTTCACGACGTACTGCACCGGGGACAGGTGTTGCGCCTCGACGGTAATCCCGCGCGCCCGCAGCGCCTCGGCGAACGCACCGGCGCCATCGCGAACGAATTGGGTCTCTTCTTTAGACTCAGCGAGGTGCACAGCGACGCGCAACCGTTCGCGCCACGCGTACTCCGCGACCGCCTCGTAAAGGGGCGCGCTCACCGTGTACGGCGCGTGCGGGGAGATGCCCAGTACCAGTTGTGCGGTGGCAAGACGGCGAAGGTGCGCGACAGCCGTCTCGAGCTCCGCCATGCTCGCGCCGACGCGGGCGGGGTCGGGTCCGAACACTTCCTGATACACGATCCCACGCCCGCCGAGGTCGTGCAGCGCCTGCATAACCGCGCCGGTGGAACCGGTGTCCGCAATGCACGTAACCCCCGCGCGCCAGCAGTCCCTGAGGCCGGCTGCCGCCGACTCGAGGAACTGCGGATGCGGGGTGGTCTCCTTCAGCTCACGCACGCGCCGAATCCAAAGCGCGAATTCCGGCTCCGCGTTCTGGCCGCCGAGATGCGTCAGCTCGAGATGCGTATGGCAGTTGACGAGACCAGGGAGCAGCTCAGCGTCCGGAAAGTCGAGCGATTGTACGCCGGGTGGCGCCGGCACGTCCGCGTTCCGGCCGACCGCCGCGATCCGTCCGGCGGCATCGACAAGAACGGCGCCGTCCTCGAAGGACGGCGCCGTGACGGGATGCACCCGGCCTGCGCGGATCCGGAGCAACCTCACCCCCTGACCACGCCCTTAGATAAAACCAACAGCGGGGAACGGAGGGAGAGTGTCATCACGCGCTTACGGCGTTACTCCGACGCCGAACGGCGAGTGCACCTGGCACACCTGCGTCGGTTCCGTGCCCGGATAGAACCACTCCCAGCGGCGTACCTCGAGCGGACAGAACGGCGTCGCCAGGAACCCGTTCGACCAATCCACTTCGCGCGTGACGAGATCGTCGGGCCGCGCCCAGTCGCCCGGCGAGGGGCGGCGCTCGTACACGTCGCGCATGAACTTCGTCCAGGCGGGCGCGACGATGCGGCCGCCGCCGGCATTGTTCATGATGCGGCGCTGTAGGTCGTAGCCGATCCAGATGCCGGTGACGATTTCGGGCGTGAAGCCCACGAACCAGGCGTCGGTGTAGTCGTCGGTCGTCCCCGTTTTGCCCGCCATCGGCACGCGCAGGCCCCCCACCGCGCCCGCCGCCGTGCCGCAGCGATGCGGGCCCGTGCCCGGCTGGCAGCGCATCACGTCGCGCAGCATGTCGAGCATGAGCCAGTTGTGCTCGGCGTCCATCACCTGCTCGCGCTTGATCGTGGACTGATACAGGATGTTGCCCTGCCGGTCCTCGATCCGCTGGATGCCGATCGGCTCGACGCGGACGCCGGAATTCGCGAACGCCGTGTACGCCGCGATCAGCTCGATCGGCTTGGTCTCGCGCGCGCCGATGTGAATGGCCGGATACGGCGGCAGCGGCGTCGTAATCCCATACCGCCGCGCTTCGCCGATCACCGTTTGCTCGCCCAGCGACATGCCGAGCTTGATCGTCGAAAGGTTGCGCGACAGGTACAGCGACTGCCGCATCGGGATCAGGCCGAGCGTGGTGTCGTCGTAATCCTTCGGCTGCCACAGCGAGCTGTCGAGCTGCATGACCGGCGGGAGGGGCGAGTCGTCGAGCATCTCCGTGACGGGATGCCCGGCGCGCACCGCTGCGGAATAGACGAAGGGCTTGAACGTCGAGCCCGGCGGGCGAGCCGACTGCGTGACGCGGTTCCATTTGGAATCCACGAAGTCGCGCCCGCCGACCATCGCGAGGATGTTGCCGGTCTTCACATCCACGGTGAGCAGCGCACCCTGGAGATACTGCGAGAACGGACCCTGATCATCGCCGGTCGCGCGGCCCTGCTCGATGTACTCGCGATAGGTCGTGCCTTCGAACTTGCCGTTCGAGAACACGCCTGACTCGATCTCATCGAGCTGCGATTGCAGGGCCTGCTCCGCCGCCTCTTGCATGTCGAGATCGAGCGTCGTGTAGATCCGCAGGCCCTTCTCGTACAGGTCGCGGCCGTAGCGCGGCTCGAGGATCGAGGAGCGCAGCCATTCCACGAAATAGGGCGCGACGTCGCCGTAGCTCGTGCGCCGCGACGTCAGCACGAGCGGATAGGCCTTCCAGAATTCCACGTCCTCCGAGCTCAGGAATCCCTGATCGCGCATCAGATTCAGCACAACGTTGCGCCGCCGCACGGCACGATCCGGATGGGTACGTGGATTGTATGTGCCTGGAGCTTTCGGTAACGCGGCCAGGGTTGCCGCTTCGGCGACGTTCAGATCGCGCGCCGACTTTCCGAAGAACACCTGCGCCGCGGCCTCCACCCCGGAGACGTTGGGCCCGAGGCTGATCTGATTGAGATACAGCTCGAGAATCGTGTCCTTGGGGAAGTTGCGCTCCAGCTCCACCGCGACGCGCGTCTCACGCAGCTTGCGGGCGAGCTTCTTCTCCTTCCCCAAGTGGTCGGGGAAGACGTTGCGCGCGAGCTGCATCGTGATCGTGGAGAAGCCTTGCGCGTAATGCAGCGTCGTGATGTTGGCCTTGAGCGCGCCGAGGATGCGCCAATAATCGATGCCGTTGTGGTCGTAGAAGCGCTTGTCTTCGATGGCCACGAACGCCTGCCGCACGTGCATGGGGATCTGCTCGAGCGGCAGCACGGTGCGGCGCTCGATGCCCAGCTCCGTGATCAGCCGGCCGTCGGCCGCATAGACCTTGGACGTTTGCACCTGGGGCCGGTGCCCCGGATCGATGCGCATGATGCTGGGGCAGCGCTCGGCGGCGCAGACGCGCGTCCAGGAGCCGTACGCCAGCCCGCTCCCATACAGACAGGCGAGGACGGTCGTGATGATGACGCGCCGCCGCTGGACGGGATCGTACCACCAGCGGACGAAGAACGGGCGGCGTGGAGTGGCGGGAGTGAAAGTCGGTGCGGCCATCTGGTAACAACCTAGCAAGGCCGTAGATTCGCCGCCATGACCAAGCCTGATGTGCTGCGTGAGCTGGAGTGGCGCGGGTTCGTTCACCAAGCGACGCCGGGCCTTGCCGCACATTTGGCCAAGGGGCCGGTCTCCGCGTACTGCGGCTTTGATCCCACGGCGCCGTCACTCCAGCTCGGCAACCTGATGCCGCTCATGTTGCTCGCCAATCTGCAACGCGGCGGCCACAAACCGATCGTGTTGATGGGCGGCGGCACCGGGTTGATCGGGGATCCCTCCGGCAAACCCGGAGAGCGCCCATTGCTCACGAAGGAGCAGGCGCGAGAAAACTTGCACCACCAGCGCGATCAGATGGCCCGCTTCCTCGAGTTCGGCGCGGGCCCGACGGCCGCCTTGTTGCTCGACAACGCGAAATGGCTGGGCTCGCAGGGGCTCATCGACTTTTTGCGCGACGTCGGCAAGCACTTCACGGTGAATGTGATGCTCCAGAAGGAGTCGGTGAAGGCGCGGCTCGAGGCAGGGCTGTCGTTCACCGAGTTCAGCTACATGCTGCTCCAGGCGTACGACTTCCTGCATCTGTTCCGTGAGCGGCAGTGCACGCTGCAGGTCGGCGGCAGTGATCAGTGGGGCAACATCACGGCGGGTGTGGACCTAATTCGCCGTATCGAGAACGCGGAGGCGCACGGTCTGGTCGCGCCGCTCGTCACGATGGCGTCCGGGAAAAAGTTCGGGAAGACCGAGACGGGCGCGATCTACCTCGATCCCAAGCTCACGTCGCCGTACAAGTTCTATCAGTTCTGGATCAACGTGGATGACCGGGACGTCGAATCCTATCTGCGTTTGTTCACGCACCTGTCTCGTGAACAACTCCGGGAGGTCATGTCACAACAGAAGGCGAATCCCGCCGCGCGGCCCGCACAGCGCGCGCTCGGGGACGCCGTCACGACGCTGGTCCACGGCCATGACACACTGCAAGGCGTCGTCACAGCCTCGACCATTCTCTTCGGGGAAGGCGACTCACGCACGGCCACCCCTCAGGTCTTCGATATTCTCGCGCAAGAGATCCCAACGGCCACGCTGAATAACCACTCGCTGCTGGCTGACGCATTGATTCGGGTCGGGTTCGCGAAATCGAAAAACGAGGCGCGCCGTGCGATCGAACAGGGCGGCGTCTACCTCAATCAGGAGCGGATCGATGATGTCGCCCGTACGCTCGGTCCCACCGACTGGGTAGCCGGCCACAATGCCCTGCTCCGCAAGGGAAAGAAGGACTACGCGCTGCTCAGACGAGACGGGTGAGCGTGAACGATAAGGTCCGGTTGCTGCTGGACGTCTTCGAGCAAGCGTACACGGCTCCGGCTTGGCACGGCACGCCACTCAAAGGCACGCTGCGCGGGCTCACCGCCCGCGAGGCGATCTGGCGGCCCGGACCCCGGCGGCATTGCATCTGGGATCTGGTGCTGCACACGGCCTACTGGAAATGCATGGTCCGGCGCCGGCTGCTGCGCGATCCCGAGATCGCATTCCCGCGCGACGGGGCGAATTGGCCGGCGCTGCCCGTTCGGCTCGACAACGCCGCGTGGAAGCGTGATCGCGCGCTGCTCGACGAGCAACATGCCTTGCTGCGCCGCGCCATCGCCGGACTGGACCCCCGCAGCCTCAATCGGCGCGGCTGGCACTCGCAGTGGCCGATCAAGGCCGAGATCTACGGCATCGCCTCGCACGATCTGTATCACGCCGGGCAAATACAGCTACTCAAGAGACTAAGACAACTAAGAGGCTAAGAGGGTGTTTGTGCTGGTTGCGTGGTGGGTGGATCGACACAGGGGCTTGGGGCTCGGGGCTTCCCCAGGCCCGAGCCCCTAGGCCCTAGCCCCTTAGGTCGTCCAGCACCTCGATCACCTTCTCCATTTCCTCGACCGTGTTGTAGCAATGCGGCGAGAGCCGGATCGCGCCCTCGCGCAGGCTGCAGACGACACGCGCGCGCTTCATCCCGTGATAGGCCTCGACTGGCTTGGGCGGCGCGACACACAGAATCGCCGACCGGTGGCGCTCGTCGAGCGGCGAGCTGATCCGCACACCATTCTCCTGGGCCCACTTCACGACCGGCTCGTGCGCCGCGCGCGTCACCTCCGCGACGTCGCGCACGCCCACCTCCAGCAATAAGCCGAGCGACGTCGTCATGCCGACGAAGTCCTGATAGGGCAGCGTGATCATTTCGAAACGGCGGGCATCGGTGCGGAACGTCGGGTTGTACTCGGTGAGCCGCGAGAAGTCGTCCGTTCCTTCGAAGGCCATCCAGCCCGTGATCATCGGCTCGAGCTGCGAGATCAGCGCCTTGCGCACGTACACGAATCCCGATCCCCATGGCGACAACAGCCACTTCTGCCCGCCGCAGGCGAGGATGTCTACCGGCGTGTCTTGCACGTCGAGCACTGAGTTGCCGACGCCCTGAATGCCGTCCACCACCAGGTACGTGCCGTTCCGGCGGCAGGCGGCCCCGAGCTTCTTCAAGTCGGCGCGGTAGCCGTTGGAGAACTGCACGAACGACACCGCCAGCACGCGCACGCGCGGGTCACGCAACCGCTCGAGCAGATAGTCCTCGTCGGGCCATCCCTCCGGCCGGCAGCGCGCCATCTCGACGGTGATCCCCTGATCCCGGAGCATGAGCCAGGGATACACGTTGGCCGGAAACTCCTTGTCCGACAGCAGCACCACGTCGCCGGCTTTGAGCGGCAGCGCGCGGGCCGCGAGGTGCAATCCGAAACCGGTGTTGGTCGCGAGCGCGATCTCGGACGGATCCGCATTGACCAGCTGCGCTAGCCCTAGCCGCGCAGCCGCGAGCCCGGCAAACAATTCCCGGTCCGGCAGGAGATGCGGTGCGGTGCGTTTGGCGGTGAATTCGTCGAGGGCGCGGCGGGTTCGCTCCGGGATCGGACCGATGGACGCGTTGTTCAGATAGGTCGTGTCCGCCGTCCACGGGAATTCCGACGTCCGCAGCGCTTTGAACGTTTCGCGCAGGGCGCGGACATGTGTGGGGTGATACGCGATGTTCGTCACGCCACTCGTCCGAATGCGCGAACATCGAGCGCGTCGCGCAACCCATCGCCCAGCAAATTGAGACCGAGCACCGCGAGACCGATCGCGACGCCAGGCGCGATGGACACCCACGGCGCGACGCGCAGCAAATCCCGTCCCTCGGCCACCATCGCGCCCCACGACGGCGTCGGCGGCTGCGCGCCCAGTCCGATGAACGACAGCGCGGCCTCGGCCATGATCGCGCCGCCGATGCCGAGCGTCGCCGCAACAATCACCGGCGCGATCACGTTGGGCAGTAAGTGGCGGGCGATGATCCGGGCGTCCGACGCCCCGAGCGCGCGCGCCGCCTGGATGTACTCGAGCCCGCGCGCGAGCAGCACCTGGCCGCGCACGATGCGCGCCATGCCGGCCCACCCGACGATACCGATGACGACGAACACGACGGGCAGCGACGGTTTCACAGCGGCGGCAATGGCGATCAAGAGCAGCAGCGAAGGAAAGGCGAGCGTCACGTCCGCGACGCGCATGATCACGCCGTCCATCCAACGGCCGTAGAATCCGGCGACGAGGCCGAGCGTGACGCCGAGCGCGAGCGCGATGCTTTGGCTGATGAGTCCGACCGCGAGCGACAGCCGGGCGCCGTAGAGGACGCGCGACAGCACGTCACGGCCCTGCGCATCGCTTCCCAGCAGAAAGGTGTGTGATGGTGGACGCAGACTCGCGGCGAGATCGCCGCGCACCGGATCGCCCGGCGCGAGCCAGGGAGCCAGGAGGGCCAGCACGGCGAGGATCCCGACTAATCCCATGCCGAAGCGGGCCCAGGGATCACGCGCGAGTCGAGTCCAAAAGAGTGGCGCCGCCATGGGGGTCTCGACTACGTTACTCGGGACTCAACCCCCCGGGCAAGCGGACAGAGCTGTGAAAAGAGAGACACCGTTCACCCTGGTGCTGGGCGGCGGCGGGATGAAGGGGCTCGCCCACGTGGGCGTGCTCCAAGCGCTGCTCGAACGTGGCCACCGGCCGACCCGCATCATCGGGTCGAGTGTCGGCGCGCTCGTGGGTGCCGCGTGGGCCGGAGGGATGGGCATCGCCAAGCTGCGCGAGATCGCGCTCAGCCTGAGGCGCAAAGAGATTTTCGCAGTGGCGCACGCCGATATGGCATTCAAGCGGATGCGCTCGCCCGCGCTATTCAAGCGCGAGCCGCTCGAGCACTTGATCCAGCGCACGATCGGCGATCTCACCTTCCAGCAGCTCGATCCGCCTGTCGTCGTGAACACGGTGGACCTCAATTCCGGGATGCAGGTGTTTTGGGGCGTGCCCGGACTCGACGACATCAAGGTGGCCGACGCGGTCTTCGCCTCCTGCGCCCTGCCCGGCTACTTCCCGCCGCACGAGATCGGCGGCCGCTTCTTCGTGGACGGCGCGGTCGTCGCCAACGTGCCGTTCGAGGCGGCGCGCGCGCTCGGCCCCGAGTTGATCGTGGCGGTGGACGTGTCTGCCTCGAGCGTGCTCACGGCGGATGCGCAGGACGAAGGGTTCGCGGGGGTGTTCGCGCGCGCGACCGAGATCCTGATGCAGACGCTGCTCGAGCAGCGGGTGCACACCTGGACGACGCCGCCGGTCTACTATATCCAGCCCCGTGTCGAGCACGTCACGATGTTCTCGTTCGATCATCTGCGGGAGGAAGTCGAGGAAGGCTACCGCGCGACGAGCGCGGCGCTCGACCGCACCGACGGCTGGCCGGAGCCGGGCGACGTCGGAATCTTCCCGAAGCGCAGGGTGATGGTGCGGGTCGAGCGCGAGCGCTGCATTGGGTGCGGCGCCTGTCTCGTCCATGGCCCGCAAGGAATGTTCGTGCTGGATTCAGACCGAAAGGCGGTGGTGACGCAGCCCGATCAGGAGTGGTCGCCGATGGACGGCGGCTACATCCGCCACTGCCCCACGTACGCGATCATCGCGCGGCCGGCCGAGCAGGCAAGCGGGACTCTGCGTCGATCTGGATGACGCTAGGAGGAGACTTGTGATTCGATGTCCCGCAGATCGCGGATCACACGGTCCCAGTTGTAGTAGGTCTCGATCGCCTTGCGGCCCGCCTGGCCGAGCCGCCGCGCGAGCAGCTGGTCGCCGAGCAAGCGCTTGAGCGCGGTGGCGACGGCCTCCGGATCGTCGGGGTTCACGACGAGTCCCGTCTCGCCGTCGTGCACCGCCTCGGCCAGTCCGCCCGACTGGCCGGCGATCACCGGCAGGCCGCAGGCACTGGCTTCCGCGAGCGCGACCCCGAAGCCTTCGACGCGTGAGCCGTCGGCGCGGCGCGACACCCCGATGTAGGCGGTCGCAATGTTGAACACCGCCGGCAGCTCCGCTTCGGGCACGTTGCCGACGAAGCGCACGTGATCGGCGATGTGCAGCTCTTCGGCGAGTTTCTGATAAGTCTTCCGCTGCTTCCCGTTCCCCACGATCAGGTAGTTCACGTCCACGCCGTCCTGCCGGCACTGCGCCACCGCGCGCAACGCCATGTCCACGCCCTTGTACGCCTCGAGCCGCGCGACCGTCAGCACCCACGGCGCGTGCCCATTGAGGTGATAGCGCGACCGCACGGCGTGCGTGTCCATGCCGGGACGGAACTGCTCGGGATCGGTGCCCAACGGAACCAGGCGCACATGTTCGGCGAGCGGATCGAGTCCCAGCTCGCGCAGCACCTTCTGCGCCTGCTCGCGCGTCCATTGGCTGTTGGCGACGACGGCGACCGCCGAACCGAACAGCGCCTTCGCCGTCTTGCGCGCGAACCGCGAATGGTGAATGGCGTGCAGCTCCTTGAGCAGGTCGCCGCCGTGCACGAACACGCCGTACTTCGTGCCCACGCGCTCGTGCATCCATTTTGCCGGATAGGTGCAGGGACGGATGGAATCGCACCACGCGAAGCGTGGCTTGTGTTGGCGCGCGAGCGTGGCGACGCGGCGCGACCAAAACAACAGGCCGGCGAGATTGCGGAGTGCTTTGCTCGGGACCGGCAGGCGGTCCACGACGGCGCCGCTGAAGCGCACATCGGAGTCTTGCGAGTCGCGATGTTGGCCGGTGGACACGAGTAGCTCGCCACGGGGATAGCGGCGCGTGATTTCGCCCATCATGCGGGCGATACCGGTCTGCATCGGCGGAAACTCGCCGGTCAATAGGAAGGTTTTAGCCACCGCGCCCCTCTTGTCGCTCCCATAAAAAAGCATACTTGAAGAACACGGACGCCGCACTCATCCCCGCGTGAATCACGCCGAGGCGGCCGTCGAGGATGCTGCCGTGGAGGAAGTAGTCGCGCCAAAACCGAAACGCAGGCCGCAGCGCGACGTCGCTAAACGACGCGCGACGGCCCTGCGAAGCAAGGTCGGCCGCGCCCATGCGGCTGTACGCGACGAGCTTATCCAGGTGATGTCCCAGGTCCGTGTAGGGCGTGTGGTCCAACTCGTTGATGAGCGCGCCAATCACTCCCGCCTCACTCGCGGGCACGACGAGGCCCGGATGGGCGGTCTTCCCGCCGAAGCGCCGCGCGCGCCGAAACAGCCGCACCACCCAGTCCCGGCCCCAATGTCCCCGGCGCATGAGGTGTCCATGAAACAGATTGCGGCGCTTCACGCGGTAGGCCTCGTGCCGCGGCGCGACGACGACCTCGGCCAGCTCGGCAGCGAGGGCCGGTCCAATGCGCTCGTCGGCGTCGAGCGCAAAGACCCACTCGTGTTGTGCAGCCGCGATCCCCGCGTTGCGCTGCGCGGCAATGCCCGGCGCGGCACCATCGAGCACGCGGGCCCCGGCGGCCGCGGCCTGGGCCGCCGTTCCGTCCGTTGATCCCGCGTCGACGACGATCACTTCGCCCGCCCACGACAACCCGCGGACGCAGTCGGCAATCTGACTGGCTTCATTGAGCGTGGGGATGACGACCGTAAGGGGCGCCTTGGAAGGCATGTCCCGAATGTTAACGGGACCGTTCCCCCGCGAGCAATCGGCGCTGCCACCGTCACGCGAGATTCTCGTGGCCTCCAGCGGCGAGCAGCTCCTCGATCTTGTCCTTGAGACGCTGGCTGGCGCGGCCGTCCAACCCATGGAAGTAGTAGGCCCGTTGCGCGTCGGCGGCCTCCCGCATGGCAGGTGTGGGGTTCAGCGCCTGCTCAATCGCCGCGCCCAGCCGCTCGGGCGAATCCACGTGCACGAACACGCCCTTCAAGAACTCCCGGTTGTCTTCGGTGAGCAGCGGCTGGCCGTCGCTGTGAACCAGACGGTCGCAGGGGAGGTCGTAGACGATGCCGGTCTTGCCCAGGGCCAGGAAGTCGAAGACCGTGCTGGAGGCTTCACTGACCAGCGTGTCCGCGGCGGCCAGGTATGGCACGATGTTGTACTCGCTGGGCGGCAGCAGCACACTGTGCGGGTACTTTTTGACCCGCCGCTCGAAGATCCGGTGCTGCCGGTGCGGGGCATACTTTCCCATCCAGCTGTAGTGATGGAGCTTGACGATCAGATTGTAGCGGTCCTGGGTCGCCGCGAAGATCGCGTCTTTTACGTCGTACAGGCAGGTTGGCTTGTAGGTGGGGGCAAAGAGCACGGTTGGCCGGTCCGGGTCGAGGCCCCAGCGCCGCAGCAGGTCCGCGCCGGCGCGGTACCGGCCCTGGAAGTACCAGTCCAGCTTGGGCAGACCAATCAGGTGCACGTCGCTCTTCCCTTGAAAACCGGACTGTTCGAGCCGCTCCACGCGGTAACGGCCTTCGACGAAGATCTGGTACCGGGTGTCGAGATGCTTGGCGAGGTTGCGATACAGAATATTCTTGATCCCGGTGCCATGGTTGAGGAAGCAGAGGAGGGTCCGGCCATAAGCCTCAGCGCGGACCGTGTCGCCCGCGATCACGACATCGAACCCGCGCTTCTCATCCGTGAAGCGGTAGCCCTGGCGGACCCACTCATCCACGATCGGCGGCCGGTAGCGAAAGTTGATGAAGAACCGCCGGACGCGTTCCTCGTCCAACGAGAAGAAGACGTCGTAGCGGTCGTCGCCCTGAAACAGCTCGATCACCGGGTCGAACGCAGCCTTGTGGTAGACGAATCCGATTTTGAACAGCACTCGCAGCCGGGGGGGGCGCCGGGTCATCCGCGGCTATTCCCTGCCATCCTGGGCATAGCGGGCGCGGTTGGCCGTCGCGTGTTCGTATGCAGCCGGGGTGTCGATGTCGATCCAGTGACTGGATGCCGGGATCGGCACCGCCTCGAAGTCGTCCGCGGCGATGAGTTCCCGCACTCCCTCGGTGATGCTGTCACGACCCCGGCCGATCTGCCGGCCCATGGCGTCGAAATACCGGCGGGTGAGCCGGAAAACACCGCAGTCGACGGCGTTGAAGTGATCCAACTCCTTCCCGATTCGAATAATCCGGCCCGCATCGACCCAGACCTTGGTGGCGTCCTCCAGGTCGTATACCAGCTCGATGCGTGGATCTACCAGCAGGTGATTCCGGCCGGGCGGCGCGTCGATCATCGCCTGCAGCGCTTCGGGAGGAACGAGGTGGTCCGCCATGGAGAGCAGGACTTCCTCGTCCGGGTCTAACACCGTGCCCGCGAGGTGCACCGAGATCCCGTTGCCTCGCTGCCATTCCGGGTTCCTGACCACGGTGACCGCGTAGCCCAAGTTCCCGTGGGCGGTGAGGTACTCGACGATCGCCTCCCCCCGGAATCCTACGATCACGATGAATTCCGCGACCCCTGAGGCAGCGAAGTTCCGCATGATCTCGGAGAGAATGGTCCCTCTCCCGAACCGAAAGAGGGGCTTCGGAGTGTTGTCGGAGGGGCTGGCGAGCCGGCTTCCCAGTCCCGCGGCTGTGATGATGGCCCTCATAGGAGGTCCCCGAAGCTAGTTATACTGGGACTCCGATGCACGTCGTCGTCGCGTCTCATCACCGGCTCCCGGTCGAAGGCTACGGCGGCCCGCAGCGCGTCGTGGTCGCGCTGGTTCGCGGGCTCGCCGCGCACGGCCATCGTGTCACCGTACTCGCCCAGCCGGGAACGAAAGTCGCGGAGGCGGCGAAGATCGTCGAAGTCGCGCCGCGAATTCTCAAGGACCCGGGCGGCGATCTCAGCAAATTCGTGCCCGAAGGCGCCGACATCCTGCACGCGCACTTTCCCATGAAGACGGGACCGAAGGGCGTGCCGTTCGTGCAAACGCTGCACGGCAACTGGAAGCCCAATACCCCATTGCCGCCCAACACCATTTTCCTCTCGCGCGACCATGCCAAGCGGCATGGCAGTTCGGTGTTTGTGTACAATGGGCTCGACCCGGCCGAATACATTTTTCGCCGCCGCAAGGAGCAGTGGGATCTGTTCCTCGGGAAGCTGCACAGCGATCGCGGCTACCACTGGGCCGTTGAGGCCGCCAAGCGCACCGGCCGCCGCCTCATTATCGCCGGCGGTTGGCGTCCCAGCTTCACCGGATCCGTGAAGTACGTCGGCGAAGTCGGCGGCAAGCGCACAGCGGTGCTCCTCGCCCGCGCCCGCTGTCTCTGGATGCCCGCCCAATGGGACGAGCCGTTTGGTCTGCCCACGATCGAAGCGCTGTTCTCGGGCACCCCCGTGTTGGGCACGCGCCGCGGCGCCCTCCCCGAGATCCTCACGCCCGACGTCGGCGCCCTCTGTACCACGCTCGAGGAGATGCTCGCTGCCGCGGAAACGGTCGCATCGCGCGACCCCGTGGCGTGCCGGACGCGGGCCGAGCGGCACTTCACGCACCTACAGATGGCCGAGCAATACGTGCGCGCATACCAGGGCCTGCTGGCGACCGGGACGCTGCCGCCCGGCCTGCCCGCAACCGATTGAATGCACATCGTTCAATTTCAGAACACCCGTGTGCCCGTCGCGAAGTATGGCGGCACGCAGCGCATCGTCGTGTGGCTGAGCCAGGCACTCGTCGCGCTGGGGCACGACGTGACGCTGCTGGCGGCGCGCGGCAGCCGTGTCCCCGGCGTGCGCGTCGTGGAAGTGGACGCCGAGCAGGTGCGCACGCCGGGCTTCGACGTGCATCGCTACGTTCCCAGCCCTGTGGATGTGATGCACTACCACAGCCTCGTGCAGCATCCGCCGAACGTGCCGTTCGTGGCGACGCTGCACGGCAACCTCGGTCCGGCCCGGTCCGCGCCGCCCTACGTCATCTGCGTGAGCGAGAATCACGCGCAGCGTCACGGCACTCCTTCGTACGTCTATAACGGCGTGCGACTCGACGAGTACGAGTTTCGCTCCACCAAGTCCGATTTCGATCTCTTCATGGCGCGGCTCCACTCGGCGAAAGGGTGGCGGGTCGCGGTTGCGGCGGCGAAGGCGGAAAAGTTCCGGCTCGTCGTGGCGGGCGGCTGGCGGCCGCGCCTGTCGCGGTGGCTCCGGTTCGTGGGCGAGGTGGGAGGCGACCGCAAGCGCGAGCTGCTCGCGGGGGCGCGCTGTCTCTGGATGCCGGTCCAATGGGAGGATCCCTGCCCCGTCAACGTGCTGGAGGCCTTAGCGAGCGGCACGCCCGTGATCGCCACGCCGCGAGGGTCGTTGCCCGCGCTGGTGGGACCCGACGGCGGAGGGATCGGCTCGAGCTTCGAGGATCTGATCGCGCTGCGGCGGCGCCTCAGCGACTTCGACCCGTCCAGCTGCCGCCGCCGCGCCGAGCGGTGCTTCACGCACCTCCGCATGGCCCGCGATTACGTGCGGATGTACGAGCATCTGCTGACGCATGGGCGGCTGCCCGCCGGCCGCCCGGTGGACGCCGCCGCCTGATCTACACGACCTTGTAGTTGCGGAACTCGAAGACGCGCGCGCCCGTGAGGCGCTCGATCCACTCCGAGACGTAGAAGCGGACGTGCTCGGGCTTGAAGCGGACCGGGCCGATCACGCGATCGGGATCGTGCGTGCGCGCCGCGATCCACTCGCGCGCGACGGCGGGATGCGTCCCGTGGAAGTGGCGCAGCAGCGGAATCCATTCGAGAAAACCGCGCGCCTGGTCCCGGGCCGAGCGGTCGGCGCTCCACGGATAGATCGTCTTGGAGATTTCGTGTTTCTCCTTGATCGCCTTCGCCGGACGGGCCCAGCCGTAGTGAAACATCTCGGCGTCGGTCGGGCGGGCGTAGATCTTTCGGTAGTCGGGCCCGACGCGAAATCCTTGCGCGCCTTGATAGGGCCGGATGTCCTTGCCGAGCCGGATGCAGCGGACTTCGCGGCGATACCAGCGCCGGCTCGTCGCGATACGGTCGAAGCCCCCGTAGAAATGCAGATACTTCACCAGCAGCCCCTCGACGCGCGCGTCGTGATCCCACTCGGCGACCTTTTCCTTCAGGATATGCGCGCCACGCTCGTGCAGGACCTCGTCGCCTTGGATATAAATTCCCCATGAACCGGCGCACGCATCCATGGCGCGCTGCGTTTCGATGGACAGCATGATGTTCTTCTTGCTGAAGTCCCACACGCTGTCGAGAATCCGGACGCGCGGGTCCTGGATCGACGCGACGAGGTCGCGCGTCGCGTCTTCGGACTTCCCGACGTTGACGACGACTTCATCGCATACCTCGAGGACCGATCGAATCGCGGGGACGATCGGGAAGTCGAGTTTGACGGCGTTGCGAACGAGGGTGAAACCAGACAGCACGTCAGGTCCGGAACTGCAGGTTGTAGAGCCGGCGGTACAGACCGTCCGCAGCCAGCAGATGATCGTGGCTGCCCCGCTCCACGATGCGACCCTCCGCCAGCACGACGATGAAATCCGCGTGCTGCACGGTCGCGAGGCGGTGCGCGATCACGAACACGGTGCGGTGCGCCATGAGGCGGTCGATAGCCTCCTGCACCAGGCGTTCGGATTCGGTATCGAGCGCGCTGGTCGCTTCGTCGAGAATCAGGATCGGAGGATCGCGCAGCAGCGCCCGGGCGATCGCGATCCGCTGGCGCTGTCCTCCACTGAGCCGGGTGCCGCGCTCACCGAGAAGTGTGCGGTAGCCGTCAGGAAGTCGCAAGATGAACTCGTCGGCATTCGCCGCGCGGGCTGCGGCGCGCACCTGGTCGAGCGGCACATCCTTCAGACCATAGGCGATGTTCGCGAGGACCGTGTCGTTGAGCAGCACCGTCTCCTGCGACACGATGCCCATGAGCCGCCGCAAGGAGGTACGGGTGTAGGTGGTCAGCGGCACGCCGTCCAGCAGGATGTCGCCGCGCGTCGGCTCGTAAAACCGCGGCAACAGATCGACCAGCGTCGTCTTCCCGGCGCCGGACGGCCCCACGATCGCCACGATCTGGCCGCGCCGCACCTCCAGGTCCACGTCGCGCAGCACCGCTTCCGACGCCTCATACTCGAACGACACGCCGCGAAACTCGATGCGCTCGCTGAACTCCGCCGTCGTCTCGCCGGGGCGATCGCCTTCGGCCGAGGGAAGATCGAGCACCTCGAACACGCGCTCCGCCGACGCGACGGCCGCCGTCATGACCGCGGGATAGTTCGACACCGACTTGATCGGCGACATCAGCCGCAGGCTGACGGCGAGGAACGTGATCAGCACTGCCGGATCGAGCGTGGCCGCCGTGCCCAGCGCGAGCCGCGTGCCGACGACGAGGATCAGCACCAGCATGACGCCGCCGAACACCTCGCTCACGGGACTCGTGAGACTCGAATAGCGCTGCGCGCGCAGCACCCGCTTGCGATAGCGCTCGGCGAGCTCGCCGAACCGCCCCAGCTCGAACGCCTCGGCCACGTAGGCACGCACCAGCTTCGCCGAGGCAATCATCTCACCGACGTGACTCGTGAGCTCGCCCCGCTCGGCGGCGAGCTCGCGGGAGCGCCGCCGCAGGCGGTTGATCATCGGCCGCATGATCAGGAGCAGCACCGGCGCGAGCAGCAGCGAGAGTAAGGCGAGCCGAACCGAGAGGCCGAACAGAATGACGACGTAGACGACGATGACGACGACGTTCTGGAGCAGCGACGCGAGCGCCGCGCTCACCGCCGTCTTGACCTGATCCGTGTCGCTGATGAGGCGCGCAATGATTTGCCCGCCGCGCGTCCGCTGGAAATAGCCGAGCGGGAGCGTCTGGAGGTGGCGGAACAGACGAATGCGCAGGTCGCGAACGACGCCTTCCTGAATCGCGACACTGCCGAGGGACGCGAGATACGACGTGACGTTCTTCAGCAGCAGCGCGACGAGCAAGACGATGACGACATTGCGCAGCGCGATCTCCGGGGAACCTGCCTGGAGGAACGGTCCCGCGATTGTCTTGAGCACGGCCTCGACTTGCGACCCGCCTTCGGCCGGCAGGGCAGCGTTGCCGAACAGCGTGCGCAGGAATGGGACCAGCAGCACGAACGTGAAGCCGTCCAGCACGGACGAGACGACCGTCGCCCCGATCGTGGCGGCGAACAGCGGCGTGTACGGTCGCAACAGCGACAGCAGCCTGGCGCCCCCCCCGTGGCTCATCTATCTGGATCGGCGTGGCGTGAGCAACGCGACCGGCAGGATCATCTCTTCGGGCGTCGCACCGCCGTGCAAAAACGCGCCGCGATACCGCGCCTGGTACTCGCGCAGCTTGGTCGGATACACGAAGAAGCGGTCGCCCGTCGCGAGCAACAGCCGCACGCCGAGGCCTTTGGCGGGCAGCCCGTAGGACTTGAGGTCTTCGACCATGATGGCGGCCTCGGGATCCTCCGCCCGCAGGTCCTCGCCGAACTTGTAGCGCAGGTTCGCGGTGGCGTCGCGCTTGGCGAACACCGTCGCCGGGGTCTCGCAGTGGATCGAGCCGTGGTCCGTCGTGAGCAGTACCGGGACGTTGCGCCGCTCGGCTTCCTGGAGCGCCGCGAGCACGGGAGACCGCTCGAACCACGTACGCGTCAGTCCCCGCAGCGCGTCGGCATCCCGCGCCACCTCGTAGAGAATCGCGTTCTCCGAGCGTCCGTGCGTGAGCTGATCGATGAAGTTGAACACGAGCGCGGTCACGCCGGGCTGCGCGAGATGGGCCGGCAAGCGGCGCAGCAGATCGGTGCCGTCGGCGGCGGTGAAGAGTTTCTCGTATCGCACCGGTACGTTTTCGCCCACGAGCTCGCGCAGCTGTTCGGTCAAGAGCTCCGCCTCGTGCGCGTTGAGACTCTCCTCGTCGGTCGGCGCGCCCCACCACTCGGGATGCCGCGCCGCGATCTCCATCGGAAACAGCCCGCTGAAGATTGCGTTGCGCGCAAACGGCGTCGCGGTCGGCAGGATGCTGTAGTAGTGCGACTCCTCGAGGTCGAACAGCGGCGTGATCAAATCGCGCAGCACTTCCCACTGATCGAGCCGCAGGCAGTCGATCACGATGAAGAGGACGCGGCCCGTGCGTTTCAGCGCCGGCACGAGGAACTCCGCGCCGACATCCACGGACAACGGCGGCCGATCGCGCTCCGGATCGGCGAGCCAGCGCGGATAGTGTTTGGTGACGAACCCCTGGAAGTCCTTCCGTAAACTCTCCTTCAGATTGCGCAGCGCTTCGGAAAGTCCCGGCTCATCGCCTGCGGCGAGCCGGACCTCCCACCGGGCCAGCTCGGCGACCAGCTCGCTCCATTCGCGCCAGGCGAGGTTCGCGCCGCGGCGGCCCTCGAGCTCGCGAAAGCGCGTGACGAAGTCGCGCGCCAGGCGCTGCTGGCGGATGCGGTCGCCCTCGAGCAGCCGCGTGACGACCGAGAGGACCTGCCGTGGGTGCACCGGTTTCACGAGGTAGTCGTCGATCTCGATGCCGATCGCGTCGCGCAGCAGGCCGTCGTCCTCGCTCTGCGTCACCATCACGACGGCCATCGCGGGGTCGATGGCGCGGATCTCGGGGATCAGGTCGAGACCGCGGCGTCCGGGCATCTGCTCGTCGAGCAGGACGACGCTGTACGGCTGGCGGCGCAACATCGCAAGCGCGTCGTCGCCGTGGGCCGCCTGCGCCACCGCGAATCCCTGCTGCTCGAGAAAGCGGCGGTGCGCGGCCAGGCCGTCCACTTCGTCGTCAATCCACAGAATGCTCTTCGGTCGCGCCATCGTGCGAGGGAAACTAGTCCCGCTGGCGAAGCCGGGCAACGCGCGACTACATTGGCCGCGTGTTGCGCGTCCTGTGCGTCCGTTTCAGCTCCATCGGCGACGTCCTGCTCACCACCCCGCTGCTGCGCGCCCTCCACCACCGCCACCCCGACGCCGAGCTGTACTTCGTTACCAAGCGCGCGATGTCCCCACTCGTCTTGGAAAACCCGCACCTCAACGGGGTTGTGGAATTGGCCCCGGATGAATCTGTGCCGCATCTCGCGAAGCGTCTGCGAGATCTGCGGCCCACCCACGGCCTCGATCTGCACGGCAGCCTGCGCAGCGCGGCGTTGCGCTTCCTCGTACCCTGCTTCTGGTCCGGGTATTCGAAACGCAAGTTCGCGCGCACCATGCTGATTGCGACGAAGATCAATCTCTACGGCCGGCACGTACCGGTCCCGGAGCGCTATTTCGAAGCCGCGCGCACGGCCGGGCTCGACGTGGACCCCGACGGCGGACCGCCCGAGTTCTTCCTCGCGCCCGCGGCGCGCGAGCGCATGGCGGGCTGGCTCAGCGAGCGCGGACTCGCGGGACAACCGTTCGCCGCCGTCGCGCCCGGTGCCGCGCACGCGACCAAGCGCTGGCCGATTCGACATTGGCAGGCCTTGATCGAGCGACTGCGCCAGCTGGGCTACGGAGTCGTCGCCGTCGGCGGATCGGGGGATCGCGAATTGGCGAGCGCCCTTGGCGCCGGTGTCGTCAATGCGGCGGGAGAATTCACGCTGCAGGAAACGGGCGCGTGTCTGGCGCGCGCCGCCGTCCTCGTGTCGGGCGACACCGGCGTCATGCACATGGCCACGGGCGTCGGGACGCGCGTGGTCGCGCTGTTCGGGCCGACCGTGGAGCTGTTCGGATTCTTCCCGTACGCCAAACGTGCCACCGTGCTCGAGCGCGATCTCTCGTGCCGGCCCTGCTCGGCGACGGGAACCGAGCGCTGCCCGCTGGGCCATCATCGCTGTCTCGAAGAGATCCTCCCGGACCAGGTGGCCGCCGCCGTGCAGCGACTCGTCGCGTGAACACTCCCGCCGAAGAGCGGCTCGTCACGCTCCTGGCGGAGTCGGCTCGCGGCCCGCAGCGCGAGGGTCTCTTCGCCCTCTGGCTCGTCGTGCGCGCCGCGGAGGCGCTGCTGCCGCCGGCGCCGGTGAGCGCCAAGAATCACCGCCGCCGTCTCCAGGCCCTCGAATCGCGGCTCGGCAGCCTGGCCCTGCCGGGGCCGCTCAAGCGCGCGCTCGCCGCGGCGCGGCAGCATCTCGAGACCGCAACGCCCAACGCCGCGGCGCTCGTGCTCAGCCAGCTCACCGCGCCGGCGCGGGAAGTCCTCGGCGCCGAGGCTGCCGACGCCGTCACCGTTGCAGCCCGCACGGCCCGACTGCATTTATAGACATGCTCCGCAAAGCAGCCTCGCTCGACCATCTCGTCGAGCGGGTGGACGCGCAGCGTCCCGGCGAGGTCACGGGCGACACCGTTCCCACGGGATTCGGCTCGCTCGACAAGCTGCTCGGTGGCGGGCTGCGCCGGCGCGATCTGATCCTGCTGGGTGGCGACATCGGCAGCGGCAAGTCGGCGCTCGCCCTCGGGATCGCGCTGCGTGTGGCCCAGCAGTCGTTGGGCGTCGCGTACCTCTCGGGTGAGATGAATGAAGAGCGCCTCATGGAGCGCGCGCTCGCCATCGAGGGCAAGGTCGCCGTAGACGAGCTGCGCGCGGCGAAGCTCAGCGATCAAACGCGCGCCGGTGTCGGCGGTGCCGCGGTGCGGCTGCGCGGTCTTCCGCTTTCTCTATTGCCACTCGCCGGCGAAGACTTCGAGACCGTCTTCGAGCGGCTCGATCCGCTGCGGCAGATCGGGTTGGTGGTCGTGGACTATCTCCAGCTCGTGCCGCCGCCCAAGGCGCGGACGACGCAGGATGAAGACACCGCGCTCGTGCTGCGCCACCTCAAAGCGTTGGCGCTGGCGCGCCAAGTGGCCCTGCTCGTCGTCGCGCAGCTGCCGCGCTTTCAGGCGGACCGCGACGACCAGCGCCCGACGCTCGACGACTACGGCGTTCTCGGAGCGCCGAAGCAGCATGCCGACGTCGTGCTTTCGATTTTCCGCGAAGAGATGTACAACCCGGGCGGCGGTGTGGACGGCGCGACCGAGCTGATCGTCGCCAAGAACCGCAATGGTCCGACTGGGTTCGTGGACCTGTACTTCTATCGGCGGTGGATGCGTTTCGAGGACATGCTCGACCCCGACCGGTAGGACGCAGCGTCCCTACGGGGATTTCGCCTGCGTCGAGTCCGTCGGAATCACGCCGATCATGGTGTAGGTGGTGCCGGGCCCGCCCACGTTCGGCCGCAATGTGAGCCACAGCGGCCGCTTCCCGTGCTCCGCGTAGATCGTCACCGTGCCGGCATGATCGTCCATCGTCCGCTTCACATCCCAGCCATTCAGCGGCAAGGCGCGCAGGAACCATCCCGCGACCACGCTCACCGAATCGGGCGACGACATCACGAGCTGCGCCGCTTCGTCGCCGGCCGAGACGCTCACCATGGCAGAGCGGGGATAGGCGAGCGTGCCGCTCAGCGCTTTTCCGGCAAGCTGACGCGTCTGCTCCGGATTCCCCGGACGTTCGCAGGCGGCGAGCAACGCCAGAGCGACGACAAAACCAGAGGCGCGAGTCATGGGCGGGAATGCTACCTGTGGCGCCGCGCGCGGGTCAAGCTGTAAGTTGCTTTGGAGATATTCACACCCTGAAGGGTGCGCTCGGCCGACACTGTCCTTACGGACAGTGCTTTGCCGAGCCCAGGCTTCAGCCTGGGGGGACAATGGCCGGTCATAGCAAATGGAAACAGATCAAGCGGAAGAAGGCGGTCACCGACCAGAAACGGGGCGCCGTCTTCACGCGTCTCATTCGGGAAATCACCATCGCCGCCAAGCAGGGGGGCGGCGATCCGGGCGGCAATGCGCGTCTGCGCACGGCCATCGACGCCGCCAAAGCTGAAAACATGCCGGCGGACAACATCGACCGCGCCATCAAGAAGGGGACCGGCGAGCTCGAGGGCGTGACCTACGAAGAAGTGACCTATGAAGGATACGGTCCCGGCGGTGCCGCGCTGCTGATTCAGGCGACCACCGACAACCCCAACCGCACCGTCGCCGAGATCCGCAACGTCTTCACGCGCCATGGCGCCAACCTCGCCGCGACCAATGCCGTCGCGTGGATGTTCGACCGCAAGGGTCAGATCGTGGTGGACGCAAAGGCAAGCGAGGACGCCACGATGGAAGCCGCGCTCGACGCGGGTGCCGAGGATATGGAGAAAGAGGGCGACATCTACCTCATCACCACGCCGCCGGCGCAGCTCCATGCCATTGACCAAGCACTCCGGGCGAAGCAGCTGCCGGTGCAGACGGCCGAGATTGCGATGGTTCCCAAGAACACCGTAAAGGTCGAGGGCAGCGACGCGAAGCGGCTGCTGCAGCTCGTCGAAGGCCTCGAGGAAATGGACGAGGTGGCGAAGGTCTTTTCCAACTTCGACATCGACGCCGAGGCGATGGCGGCGGTGACGGGATGACGTGAGGGTCCTGGGCGTCGACCCCGGCACTCGGGTCACCGGCTACGGCGTGATCGAAACGGGGGGGGGGAACGGCACTCCCGGGATTGGGCGACTCATCGAATGCGGCGTGTTTCGGTTTGGCCGTAACAATTCGCTTCCCCACCGTCTCGCCGAGCTGCACCACGAAATCGCGCAGCTCATCCAGCGCCACCATCCAGCCGTGCTCGCGCTGGAGGACGCCTTCTATCATAAGAACGTCCGTACCACGCTCGTGCTTGGTCATGCACGGGGGGTCATCCTGCTAGCGGCTCAGCAACAGGGGCTCGATATCGCCCAGTATCCACCTGCGACGGTCAAGAAGACAGTCGTCGGCGCAGGCGGCGCGCAAAAGTCGCAGGTCGCCGCAATGGTGGCGCGGCTGCTGCGCCTCAAGCACGCACCCAAGCCCGCTGACGCCGCCGACGGGGTCGCGGTTGCATTGACCTTCATTCTTCGTTCTCCATCCCATCGTTCCCCCGCTCCGGAACGGAGAGGGGGGCAGGGGGTGAGGACGGGGGTGAGGACATGATAGCCCATATCCGCGGGCGACTCGCTACCAAGTCCGCCGACCGCGTCGTCGTCGAGACGGCGGGCGGCGTCGGCTATGAGGTCGTCGTGCCACTGGGCGTGATGGAGCGGCTGCCGCCGGCAGGCGCCGAAGTCACGCTGGCGACGGAGCTCGTCGTGCGGGAGGACGGCTGGGCGCTCTATGGATTCCTGGACGATGCAGAGCGTCGCTTCTTCCAGCGGCTCACGAGCGTGACCGGCGTCGGCCCCAAGATCGGCATCGCGCTGCTGTCCGCGCTCGGCGTGGAGCGCGGCGCGCGGGCGCTCCGCGAGAAGAACATCGGGCTGCTCTCGTCGGTGAGCGGCATCGGGCGCAAGACCGCCGAGCGACTCGCGCTCGAACTGGGGGAGAAAGTGGAGGAGTTCACGGCAGCGCCGTCGATCACCGTCCCCGCCGGCGCGGAAGCGGCGCTCAAGGCGCTGGAGCGATTGGGCTACGCGACCGCCGAGGCCGACCGGGCGGTTCGTCAGGCGCTCTCCGGAAACGGCGGCGACGAGACCGAAGCGCTGGTGCGCCGCGCTCTGCAAATTCTCACCACCCGATGACCGCGATTCCCGCTGAAGTCACCGCGGAATGGATCTGCACGCGGTGCGGGTCCACGAACCGTCGCCTCGTGCCCGCGGGCGCCACGCGCGCGGAAGACCAGTGCCTTCAGTGCCACACGCTCCATGAGATCGAGGCCGACAATCGTCCGGTGCGGTGGCGTGCGCAGGCCAAGTCGCGAAGCTCCGACTCATGGCTCGCTCAGAAATAACGACGCCGGAAGCGCTCGAGAACGAGCGCCTCACCGACGCGGCGCTGCGGCCGTCCCGGCTGGACGAGTTCGTTGGCCAGGCCAAGGTGAAGGAGTCGCTCCAAATCGCGATCGACGCGGCCAAGCAGCGCAAGGAGCCGCTCGATCACGCGCTGTTTTTCGGGCCGCCCGGCCTGGGCAAGACGACGCTCGCCCTGCTGATGGCCAAAGAGCTGGGCGTCAACATCCGTACCACCTCCGGGCCCGTCCTCGAGCGGCCCGGCGATCTCGTGGGCATGCTCACCTCGCTCAAGGCGGGCGACATCTTCTTTATAGATGAAGTGCACCGCCTGCGGCCCGCGCTGGAGGAGTTCCTCTATCCGGCGATGGAAGAATTCCGTGTGGACGTGCGCATTGCGGATGGGCCGCACGCGCAGACCATTCCGATGCAGCTCGAGCGATTCACGCTGATCGGCGCGACGACGCGCTTTGGTCTGCTGACGCCGCCGCTGCGCGCCCGGTTCGGTTTGGTCGAGCGGCTGCATTACTATCCGCCCGACGATCTGGTGCAGATCATCACCCGCTCGGCGGGCATCCTGGGCGTCGCCGCCGATGCGGCGGGCGTCGCGGAGATCGCGCGCCGCAGCCGCGGCACGCCCCGTGTCGCCAACCGGCTGCTCAAGCGCGTGCGCGACTACGCGCAGGTGCGCGCCGGCGGCAAGATCACGTCGGCCGTCGCGGCCGAAGCCCTCAAGCGGCTCGACGTGGACGAGTTCGGCCTCGACGACATGGACGCGCGCATCCTCAAGGCCATCATCGAAATGTTCGAGGGCGGTCCTGTTGGCGTGCAGACCGTCGCCGCGGCCGTGGGCGAAGATCCGGGCACGCTCGAGGAGGTGTACGAGCCGTTCCT
>DASYTD010000196.1:0-2067 GCA_036002655.1 Gemmatimonadales bacterium | reverse complement strand
ACGCTGACCAATGGCTGCCATAACGTAGGCTCGTACCGCTTCGTGCAGGGCGATTCGCTGTTTGGCGGGAGCTTCGGGCAGGCGGGCAACGATTGCTCTGGCTTTCCAAATGACTTCAGAGGAGACGTCTCCAACGGCCTTATCAACGGTACACGTATCACGTTCCGAGTTAGCGCCTCAGGAGCGAGCTGCGACTACACCGGCGACGTCTCGGGCAATCCACCGAGTGCCATTGTAGGTACGCTTGTTTGCGGTGCGCCCGCCGGCACATGGCGCGCTCATCCCGCCGTGCCCGTGGCCTCGATCAGCGTCGAGCCATCCAACGGCACGGTTGTCGTGGGCTGGACTCTGCCCCTCAAAGCGCTGCTCAGGAATGCGGCCGGGGAGCGGCTGTTCGAACGAGCGGTCACGTGGACGAGCGACAATCCAGCAGTGACGACGGTTTCTGCCGCGGGTTTGGTGACGGGGGTGAGCGCGGGTACCGCAGGGATCACTGCTAGCGTCGACGCGCAGGCCGCACAGGTCCCCGTTACCGCATTGGCAATCGCCAGCCTGCCGATGACGTTCGAAACCGTGCTGGGTGTCGAGGTGATGGCCGCCGACGGTTCGGGACGGACCGTGCTGACTCGTGCCGGGATCCTCGAGCCAGCGTGGTCTCCGGACGGCGCGACCCTGGCGCTCACCGTGATGTCCGGGTTCTCGCTGTCCTGGTGGGATATGTGCGCGATCTATACGGTACGCGCCGACGGCTCAGACGTCCGACACCTCACCGCGAGCGCCGAGTGTGACCACAGCCCCGCATGGTCGCAGGACGGAACGAAGATCGCCTTCGGGCGGGGTGATCCGGCTTGCTTCTGGTATTGCGGGGTGACGATCTGGATCATGAATGCGGACGGCTCCGATGCCATGCCGCTCACAGGTTCAGGAACTGGCTGGGATACACGCCCGACTTGGTCCCCCGACGGAACGAAGATTGCCTTTGAGAGCTACGACTGGAACACCGATCACTACGACATCTACGTCATGAATGCCGACGGCAGCGGAGCGGTCAACTTGACCAACGATGTCGGGTTCAACATCGATCCGGCGTGGTCGCGCGACGGCGTGCTGGCGTTCGTGCGCAATGGCGACATCTGGGTGATGAATGCCGATGGCTCAGGGGGGGGCGCCACGAACTTGACGGCGAATCTGGGGTTCGAGAGCAACCCGGCGTGGTCACCGGACGGGACCGAGATTGTGTTCGTCAGCTCGCTGGAGAACTCCTGTTGGTATCCCGATCCTCCGTGCCGTCATGCGGGCTCGGATCTGTACGTCGTCGGTCGGGACGGCGGCGGACTGCGACAGCTGACCGCGACCGACGAATACGAGGCGAACCCCGCCTGGCTGCCGGCGGCGCCCCCGCCCGGGTCACCGGTCGTTGCTGGAGCTCGCTCTAACACGTTGCAGCGCGGCGCGCACTCGCTCGGCGTCCGGCCGCAGCGTCGGCTCAGGGTTGCTCCGCAGCGCTAGGTAGTGGCGATAGGCGCGCACCGCGCCCACGGTGTCTCCGACCAACGCCGCCAGCCGCCCTTCCTCGCGCAGCTGGGTGGACAGCAACTGGTTTCCCCAGGCGTTTCTCCTCCGCGTGAGGGCGAGCGCGTGGCGTAGATCTCCACGGGCTTCATATAAACGGGCGGCGATCAGATTCCCAACCCCCATCAGCAGGTGCCGCCGATCAGACCCGGCGGCGAGCAGGATGTCCAGCCGCGCCAGCGTGGATCCGGCGTCCGGTCGTCCGCGGGCGGCGGCCAGCTGCGCGTTCACGGCCGCAGCGCACACCGACGTGGACTCGATCAGGTATGGGGCGCGGAGCTGCGCGAAAGCAGCCTCGGCGCCCGCGAAGTCGCCAGCGGCCAACCGCCAGTGGGCCAGCGCACAGATCGCTGTCTGACGATCTCGCACGTGCCCCGTTGGAGCGGGCGCTCCGCCGAGGTACGTCTCGAGCGCCCCGACGGCAGCCGCCGCTTCGCTGGAATCGCCGTCCCAATGCAGGGCGGCGTAGACTCGGAACTCGAGCACGCCCACGTC
>DASYTD010000195.1:0-6167 GCA_036002655.1 Gemmatimonadales bacterium | reverse complement strand
ACGCGATGTTCTGGGCATCGGTGTTGTGACTCGGACCCCGAAGATCGACCGGGAATCGTAGCAGAATCACAACAGAACTCACAACGCGCAACTCGCTAAGGAGTTCAGAACATTCGACTTTATGCGTTTAGGCTTCGTTATCCGATCGACGCGTGGCGCCAATGGTGGTGCCAAACAAGATCATCACTGACGATCGCAATCGCTCGCCTCAGCTAACCCGCTTAAACACGGCTGCGATTAGGCGCGCGGGCACGGCCCGCCCGCCGCCGCCCACTGCTTGAACTTGGCGACGAACTCATCGTGCGGCACAGACACCGGCACCCGGTTGCCGCCAGGAGTCCAGCCCCAAAGCACCAGCTTGTCCTCGCTGACGTGTGTGGTCAGCGCAGCGAAGTCGCGCCCGCCATTGTGCCTCTTATCCTTGATCATCTCGCAGAGCGCGGCGGGCGAGAGACCGATCCACGCCATCTTGTGGTCCGCCGGCGGCAGCCCCCAATGCGGAGCGCCCGGCGGCGCGTTCGAACCGTAGGTCGCGGGTGGATTGGATTCGCCGTGGCAGGTCGCACAGGGCAGGCCCGGCGCCCCGTGCCCGTCGGGACCGCGCGCCACCGCCATCGCATGCGGCACGCCAGCGTCGAACTGCAGCGGAGCAACGCCGGGGATATGGCAGTTCTGGCACCGCGGATGCTGGAATACCTGCTGGACGGTGGCGAAGGCCGCGACCGCCTGGACGTGCTCCTCGGTGTCGGGCCGGCCGCAGGCGGTGAACGCGAGCGTCACCGCGGCGGCGATGAGCACAGGGCGCATGGATACCTCCATCACGCGTTCAGTCGCAACGGCAGCTCGCGCAGCCGCTGGCCGGTGAGCCGCGCCACGGCGTTGGCCACCGCCGGCGCGATCGGGGGCACACCGACCTCGCCGACGCCGCCCGGCTTCTCGCTGCTCGGCACGATGTGGGTCTCGACCCGCGGCATCTCATTGAGGCGTAGCACTGGATAGTCATGGAAGTTCGACTCCTGCACGCGCCCGTCCTTGAGGTGCAGCGCGCTGTGGAGCGCTGCGCTCAGGCCAAAGGCGACACCCGATTCCATCTGCGCCGCGATCATCTCGGGATTGACCGCGATCCCGCAGTCGATCGCGCAGACCACGCGCTGCACGCCGATGCGGCCGTTCTCGACCGAAACCTCCGCCACCTGGGCGACGAAACTGCCGAACGACTCGTGCACCGCCACGCCGCGCGTCCAGCCCTTGGGCAGGCGCCGGCCCCAGCCGGCCTTCTCGACGGCCAGGTTCAGAACACCCAGATGGCGCGGGTGATTCTTGAGCAGCGCACGGCGATACTCGACCGGGTCCTTTCCCGCGGCCTGGGCCAGCTCGTCGATCAGGCTCTCCATCACGAAGGCGGTATGACTGTGACCCACCGAGCGCCACCACAGCACCGGGATTCCGGTCTTCGGCGAGTGCAGGTCCACCCGATGGTTGGCGATCTCCTTGAGATACGGCGAATCGGCCACCCCCTCGACCGAGGCGGCGTCGATGCCGTTCTTCACTGCAAACGGCTCGAACGGCGTGCCAACCAGGATCGACTGCCCGACGACCACGTGCCGCCAGGCGACGGGCAGGCCGTCCGAGCCGAGGCCGATGCGCGCGCGGTGCAGATAAGCCGGCCGATAGTATCCGCCACGCATGTCGTCCTCGCGCGTCCACACAGTCTTGACCGGCGCGTTGGCGGCCTTGGCTACGTGCACGCCTAGGCTGACGAAGTCGGCGGTTGGGTTCGCGCGCCGGCCGAAGCCCCCACCGAGGAAGGTAGTGTGGATCTTTACCTGCTCGGGCTTGAGGCCCGTGATCTGTGCGGCGACGTGCTGATCAAACGTTTGGAACTGGGTGCCGGTCCAGATCTCACACTTGCCCGGTCCGATGCGCACCGTGCAATTGAGCGGCTCCATCGTCGCGTGCGCGAGGTAGGGCACGGCGTATTCGGCTTCGACGGTTCTGTCCGCCTTGCCGAGCGCGTCGCCGACATTGCCGGCCTGCGCGGCGATGGCCCCTTCGGTGCCGGCAAGCCGGCGGAACTCCTCGCGCAGCGCGGTGCTGTCCAGGCTGGCGTTGGGGCCGAGGTCCCACGAGATCTGCAACGCATCGCGACCGAGCTTCGCCGCCCAGAAATGATCCGCCACCACGGCCACGCCGTTCGGGACCCGCACCACCTTGCGCACGCCAGGCACGGCCATGGCCTGCCTCGCGTCGAATGACTTGACCGTGCCACCGAACACCGGCGCACGCGCCACCACGGCAGTGAGCAGGCCGGGAAAATGGACGTCCATGCCGAACTCGGCCCGCCCGGTGATCTTCTCCGGCGTATCGAGTCGCTTGGTCGGCTTACCGATGATTTTCCAATCCTTGGGGTCCTTGAGCGTCACGGTCGTCGGCGCCCGCAGGCTGCTCGCCGCCTCGGCCAACTCGCCGTAGCGCGCGCGCCGCGTCCCCGCGATCACCACGCCGTTCTCGGTGCGGCAGTCGGCGGGCTTTACGCCGAAGCGCCGGGCTGCCGCCTCGACCAGCAGCGCCCGCGCGGTCGCACCGGCCTGGCGGTACCGGTCGAACTCCGACCAGGTGCTGGTCGAGCCACCGGTCATCTGCATGCCGAAGACGGTGTGCGCGTACACCGGCGCCGCCTCCGCATGCTCGACCTTGATCCTCGACCAATCGGCATCCAGCTCCTCGGCAATCAGCATCGGCAGCGCGGTCCAGATGCCCTGCCCCATCTCGGAATGCGCGAGCAGCACGGTCACGCTGTCATCGCTGCCCACGCGCAAAAAGGCATTGGGCGCAAACGGCCGCCCGACGCGCGGCGCCTGCGCCATCGCGAAACGTGCGGCGCCAGGTACCACGAAGGCGATCACCAGGCCGCTCGAGACGAGTGCGCCGGTCTTGAGGAACTCACGGCGAGACGGAGGCGTCGCGGCGTTCATGAGACACCTCCCTTCGCCAACGCTGCGACGCGGTGCACGGCGGCGCGGATGCGCTGGTAGGTTCCGCAGCGGCAGATGTTCCCGGTCATCGCGGCGTCGATGTCGGCGTCGGTGGGGTCGGGATTCGCGGCGAGCAGTGACGCGGCCGACATGATTTGTCCCGATTGGCAATAGCCGCACTGGACGACGTCCAGCTCGGCCCAGGCGCGTTGCACCGCGTGGCGGCCATCGGGCGACAGGCCTTCGATCGTGGTGATCGCCTTGCCCACGGCTGCGGAGACCGGCGTCACACAGGAGCGCCGCGGCGCCCCGTCTATGTGCACGGTGCAGGCGCCGCATTGCGCCACGCCGCAGCCGAATTTGGTACCGGTGAGGCGGACCATGTCCCGCAAGACCCAGAGGAGGGGCATGTCCGGCGGCGCGTCCACTTGGTGGTCGGCGCCATTGATCGTGAGTTTCATGGGATGCTCTCCCGCCAGCTGAAGGACCGTAGCTTGAGGATGCGGGTCGGAAGCGCTCAGCGATAGAGGGACAACACGGCGTGCAGTCGAGCCAGCCTTCGCGCGATACTGCTTTCACCCCGTACCGACAGATGAAGATTGGTCGCATGTGCGCGCCCGATCTCCAGTACTGCATCGCGGCCATCGCGTCGCTCGACGAGCCCGTCCGGAGGGAGCTTTATCTCTACGTCGCCGGGCGCGGGCGCGAGGTGGGACGCGATGAGGCAGCGCGTACCCTCCGCATCTCGCGCGCCCTCGCTGCTTTCCACTTGGACAAGCTGGTCGAGCTCGGGTTGCTGGACGCGGCCTACCGCCGCCTGAGCGGCCGGCAAGGCCCTGGCGCGGGCCGTCCGGCCAAGCTGTACCGGCGTTCCACGCGCCAACTCGAAATCACTCTCCCCCAACGTCGCTAACGACGTCAGCCACGAGGATTAGCGCGCACCTCGCTTGCAATAGCCTCGCGCAGCTTCTGGAACTCCGCCTCACCCCCGAACCCGAAGATCCGCTCGATGATCCGGCTGCGGCGGTCGAGCAGCACGGAGTAGGGAAGCCCGCGGTAGTGGTACAGGGCCTTCATGCGACCCCTGCCGACGAGGATCGGAAAAGGGGGCGGCGGCCGGAACTCGTGGATGAACGCGAGCATCTTCCCGCGGTCCACATCGTCCGACACGGCCACGATCTCGAAGTCCTTGCGGTCGAACTCGCTGTACAGCTTCGCCATGTGCGGGAACTCCTCGCGACAGGGACCGCACCACGAGGCCCAGAAGTTCACGAGCGTCACTCTTCCGGCGAACCGAGCGAGCGTCACCGTGTCTCCCTGCAGGTCGGGGAGCGCGAAGGCGGGGGTGAACGGCTCGCGCGCTGGGACGGAGGCGTCCGCGAGCAGAGATTCCGCGGCGAAGGTGGCGATCTCGCCCTGGTCCCCGACGGCGACGGCGGTCTCCTGCGGCCCGAGATGGCGCGTCGCCAGGATCGCGCCGGACGCTGTGTCCAGCACGTCCAGGCGGAGCCGTGTCGCTGCGGAATCGTCCGCCCCGAGCACGTACAGCCGGCCATCGGGCCCGAGCGAGAGGGCGATGTTGACCAATGCCTTCCGCACCTCGAGCTCCTTCGCGCGCGGTGCCAGGAACTCGGGGTCGGTTTCGGTCGCGAACAGCCCGCGCTTCGCCGTCCAGCGGAGGGCGCCGCCCGGAGCGTACTTGCGGATTTCGTCCCGGACGAGCGGCGCGAAGTACACGGAGCCGTCGCCCCCCACGGCAACCGCCCCAGCGTTCACGAGGTGCGCGAGAAACGGAACGGCGGGCACGGTAACCTTCGCAAGCCCTTGCACGGGACGCCCGAGCGTGTCGAGGATACGGATGAGGGCGGCCGTGTCGGGCTCAGGTGCGAACTGAGGTACGTAATACGGCGAGCGCACCGCCACGAGCTGGCCTCCCCGGCCAGCGCCCGCGGCGTAGAGTGAGGCGACGTCCGGGCTGGGCCACTCGCGCACAACGCGGCCGGCCGTATCGAAAACCACTGCTTCGCCGGTGCGTTCGGTGACGACGAGGGTCGTGCCGAGCGTCGCGACGGCCAGCGGGGTCGCCAGCCGGGGGCTGGTGAAGCGCTTCGCGACGTGCAGCCGCCGGTCGAACGCGAGGATCCGGCTGTGGTCGGGGTCGGGCGCCCACGAGAGGCCGCCGAGCGTGGCCGCCGGCGAGCGGCCAAGGAATAAGAGCGTGGCACCGCCGGTCGCGGGAGACCGGCAGGCGAAGAGCGCCGCGACCAGGAGCGCGGCGCTCTTCTCCAGGCGCATCAGGTCGCGGCCGAGACCGTCTTGATCTCGATTGTGTGCAGGCCGTGCGACATCCGGTGCGTCCCTGTGACTTTGACCTTGCCCTCGGTGAACGCCGCGAGCTTCGCGTTCTGGGGATCGCCGGGCTTGGAGCTCACCGGCACGTAGATCGTGCCGTCACTCGCAAGGATTCCTAAGGGCACGCCCGCCTTGGCGCACGCCTGGGCGCACGCCTTGTGGCCGGTGCCCGACGCGCCGTTGGTCACGTAGCAGTTCAAGTCGACCACCTGGCCGGTGATCGTCATCTCGTTGCCGGCGGTCGTCTCATGGGCTTGCGCCGCGAGCGTGAGCGGTGTCAGCGCGAGCAGGGTGAGCACTGCTGTCGTAGCCAGGATCCGCTTCAGCATCGGTCCTCCTCCCGTTTTCAGGTACCTGCGAAACAACGTGGATCAGGGACGACTCGCGGTCGTCCCCGGATAGCTTACCTATAGACCCGCGGTTGCAGAAGAAGGTCAAGAAAGCGAGGTGAGAAGCCTCGCAGTCGGATCACTGTGAGGCTGTGTCTTCAATAAATCGGGACGGCGGGATTTGACGCGTCCGGCGCGCAGCGCCGGTGACCGGCGCAGCCGGTCAAGCGGAGCGAGGCCGCGTAGCGGCCGCAGCTCAACCCGCGACCCCCTGAACCCCTGCGACTCGTTAGGGAACCGAGTTACGACACCGAGTAGCAATGACGCGAGGTCCTGCGCATCGGTGTCGTATTCCGGAAGGGCGGCCGAACCCTATCTTAGACTCCCATGGGCGACCTCCAGGCTCGCCTGCAAGGTGCATTGGGCGACACTTACCGCATCGAGCGCGAGTTAGGCGGCGGCGGGATGAGCCGCCTCTTTCTCGCGTCGGAGGCGTCACTCAACCGGCTGG
>DASYTD010000194.1:0-20914 GCA_036002655.1 Gemmatimonadales bacterium | reverse complement strand
GCGGAAATTCCGCAAGCTGCCGCAGGGACGTGGCGTGGGCCTGGCCTGCTCGAGCTACATCTCGGGTGCGGGCCTGCCGATCTACTGGAACAACATGCCGCACTCCGGCGTGCAGCTGAAATGCGACCGCGGGGGCGGGGTCACCGTCTTCTGCGGCTCGACGGAGATCGGCCAGGGATCGGATTCGATTCTCGCCTACATCGTCGCCGAAGTGCTCGGCGTGGATCCGTTCGACGTGGCGGTCATCACGGGCGACACAGATCTCACACCCGTGGACCTCGGCAGCTATTCGAGTCGCGTCACACTCATGAGCGGCAACGCGGCCCTGCAAGCCGCCGAGCGCGCGCGGCAAATCCTCGCGATGCATGCCGGCAAGAAGCTGGAGGTGCCGGTCGAGCGCCTGGCGTTCGCCGAGGGCCGAGTGTTCGACACGAAGGATCCCAAGCGCGGCACGTCGTTCGCTGAAGCGGTGCAGTGGGCAGAGGCGGCGGAAGGCACGGTCGGCACGGTAGGCTCGTACACGCCGCCCCCGGGTGCAGGCAAGTATCGGGGCGCCGGCGTCGGGCCGTCTCCCGCGTACTCCTACAGCGCCTGCGTCGCGGAGGTAAACGTTGATCCCGAGACGGGAATCGTGCGCGTGCCGACGATCTGGATCGCACACGACGTCGGCCGCTCCATCAACGCCGCTGCCGTAATCGGACAGGTCGAGGGGTCGATCTACATGGGGCTCGGCGAGGCGTTGATGGAGGAAATGGCGTATCGCGGCGATCTCAAAGTGGTCCACAAGATTCCTTCCCTACTCGAGTACAAGAGCCCCACGACCCTCGAGATGTGCGACGTGGTTACGTACCTCATCGAGGATCCCGATCCCAACGGCCCGTTCGGCGCCAAAGAAGTCGGCCAGGGACCGCTGCTGCCGGTAATGCCCGCCGTCGCGAACGCGGTCTACGACGCGGTTGGCGTGCGGGTCGACGAGGTTCCGATTACGCCAGAAAAGGTCCTCAAAGCATTGAAGCGAAAAGAGAAAGGCGAGCTCGCCCGCTACGGTCCGGATCACTTCCCCGACATCGCGTGGCCCGAGCCGACGCGCGTCCCCACGCCTTGGGAGGGCGGCGACGGCAAGGCGATCAAGGCAAAGGCACCGGCTGTGTAGCTCGACTCCGCTCCAGCGTCTCTCCTGGACACGCCCGGAGGGACTATGGCTCTGCATCCCGTTCGCTTCCTCGTTGTGCTCGTTGGCCTGCTCGCAGCGTCTCGACCTTTGGCGATCGTCGAGACCGGAACCATCTCCGGTCATGTGCGAGACAGCGTCAGCGGGGCGCCGATTCCAAACGCCAGTGTGATAGTTGCGGGAACAGCGTTTGGAGCGATCGCCAAGCAGGACGGTTCTTACGTGATCGCCAACGTTCCCGTTGGGAAGCATACGGTGGTGGCTCGGTTCATTGGCTACAAAACCAAACAGAAGTCCGGCATCCGCGTCACGGCGAATGCGATCGCGACGGTTGATTTCCGCCTGGAGATGAGTGTGCTCCAGCTGCAGGAGATGGTGGTGACTGGCGCGGCCGCTCCAGCCGCCCAGCGCTCGATGGTCGGAGCAATGTCGCTGCACGCGTTCGCCGCGACTGATCAGTACGCCCCCGGCGGTCCTGGGGTGCGATTCGACAGCACCGAAGCGTGGCGCTACCAGCGCCTGCCCGGCAACCGCGAACAGTACGACGAGATCGTCGAGAACCCGTTCATTGCCGTCGCGGCGGATCCGCTCTCCACCTTCTCGATCGACGTCGATCGCGCGTCGTACAGCAACATGCGGCGCTTCATCATGCAGGACGGCCAGCTTCCGCCGCGCGACGCCGTGCGCATCGAAGAGCTGGTGAACTACTTCCCCTACGACTACGCGGACCCCGACGGGGATGCTCCGCTCGCGATCCATGCCGAGGTGGGTCCCGCGCCCTGGAAGTCCCAGCACCAGTTGGTGCGCATCGGATTGCAGGCGCGCCGCGTGAACGTCCGGAACCTGCCGGCGTCGAACTTCGTGTTCCTGCTCGACGTCTCCGGCTCGATGATGCCCCCCAACAAGCTGCCGCTGGTGAAGGCGGCGATGCGGCTGCTCGTGAACGAGCTGCGGCCTAAGGACCGCGTCGCGATCGTGGTGTACGCCGGGTCGGCAGGGCTCGTGCTTCCGTCCACCGCGGGCGATCAGAAGGACAAGATTCTCGACGCGATCGAACAGTTGGAAGCGGGCGGCAGCACGGCGGGCGGCGCGGGCATCCGCCTCGCCTATGACCAAGCCGTGGCCAACTTCATTCGCGGCGGCAACAACCGCGTGATTCTGGCCACCGACGGCGACTTCAACGTCGGCGCATCGAGCGATGCCGAGATGGTGCAGCTCATCGAGGAGAAGCGCCGGACCGGCGTCTTCCTGACCGTTCTGGGGGTCGGCGAGGGCAACCTGCAGGCCGCCAAGATGGAAAAGCTCGCGGACAAGGGGAACGGCAACTACTCCTACCTCGACACGATCACCGAAGCACAGAAAGTCCTCGTGCACGAGTTGGGCGGGACGCTCTACACCGTCGCCAAGGACGTGAAGATCCAGGTCGAATGGAATCCCGCGCGCGTGCGCGCGTATCGGCTGATCGGCTACGAGAACCGCCTGCTGCGCAACGAGGACTTCACCGATGACAAGAAGGACGCCGGCGAGGTCGGCTCCGGTCACTCGGTCACGGCGCTGTACGAACTCGTGCGGGTCGGCGTGACCACCGACGTGACGATCCGCATGCCGGACTCGCTCCGGTACCAGCGTCGTAACACGCAGCCGAGCTCGGCTGCCGGCGCCGAGCTGTTGTTCGTGCAGGTGCGGTACAAGCAGCCGGATGGCGATGAGAGCCGCCTGCTCACGCAGCCCGTGCTCGCGGGGACGAGTCGCGCGCCCTCGGTGGACTTCCAATTCCAGGCGGCGGTTGCGGAGTTCGGGCTGCTGCTTCGGAACTCTGAATTTCGCGGCAAGGCCGATCTGGCCCGCGTCATAGCCGCCGCTCGCGAAGCTCGCGGCACGGATCGCGACGGCTATCGCGCTGAATTCGTGAAGCTGGCCGAAGCGGTGCGCGGCATCGGCGTGGCGCGTAGAGACGGCGCGCACTGAGCCTGGACGGAGCGGGAGCCGCAGCTTAAGGTCACTTATGCTGCGGCTCCCCTATTTCACCTACCTCCAACCAAAGACGCTCGCCGAAGCCCTGCGCATGAAGGCGGACGCCGGCGCGGACGGCATGTTCGTCGCGGGCGGCACCGATCTGTATCCCAACATGAAGCGCCGGCACCAGGAGCCGCGCGTCGTGATCTCATTGATGGGAATTCCTGAGTTGAGAACGATGGAACGATGGAACGTTGGAACGTGTGTTACGTTAAGCTCCCTTTCCAACATTCCATCGTTCCAAAGTTCCCACTCCGCCATCACCACCGCCGCTCGCCTCGTCTCCACACCGCTGCTCCGCAACATGGGCACGCTCGGCGGCAATCTCTGCCTCGATACGCGATGCAACTACTACAACCAGAGCTATGAGTGGCGGAAGTCGATCGACTTCTGCATGAAGAAGGACGGGCACATCTGTTGGGTGGCGCCGTCGTCGCCGCGCTGCTGGGCGGTGAGCTCCTCCGATGTCGCACCGGTCATGGTCGCGATCGGTGCGGAGTATCGGCTGGTTGGCCCGCAGGGCGAGCGCGTCGTCCCGGCGGGACGGTTCTATCACAACGACGGCATCAACTATCTCACCAAGCAACCGGAGGAGATTCTCGTCGACGTGCGCTTGCCGGCGCCGAACGGCTGGGATGCCGTCTATCACAAGTTGAGGCGGCGTGGGTCGTTCGATTTCCCCGTACTGGGCGTAGCCGCCTGGGTGCAATGGAACGGCAAGAACGTCGCGGATGCGCGCATCGTGTTGGGCGGCGTCGCGAGCTATCCGCAGGAGGTGCCCGAAGCCGGGGCTGCCCTCAAGGGCTCGCCCCTCTCGGACGAAACGATCGCTGCCGCCGCGGACGCCGCCTATCGCCCCTCGAAGCCGATGGACAACACCGATTTCGATCTGTCGTGGCGGAAACAGATGACCCGCGTATACGTCACACGAGCGCTCGAAGAGCTGCGCCAACGCCGGAGCTAGCATGGTGAAGCGGGCGACGTGCTGCGTGATCGCGGGGATGGCGTTGCTGGGGTGCCAAGATCCCGCGCAGGCCCCCCTGCCGTTGACCGTCACGGCTGTTCCCACCGAGCAAACCGCGGGTGGCGTCGTCACGCTGACGTCCGATCAGTTCATCGGACTCGAGCTGACTCCGAGCCCCGACACCTCGCGTCCCAACCGCTGGACGAACTTCGCGGTGATCGTCGAAGGTGATACGGCCGAAAGCTGGCGGGTGTACCCCACGCAAATCGCGTTTCGTGTGCCGCCGGTGTACACGGGCAACCACGACGTGACGATCGCCATACCGGGATATGACGAAGCGCGCCTCACGATTTACGCGGTGGGCTTGGCGTTTCCCGTCTACTGGGGCGGGCTGAACGCCTACACCAACGTGTCGTCCGGAACGGCTTTTTCAGCGCGTGGCCTCTTGGTGGCCGAGACGTTTGGGTGGCCGGGTTTTCCAGAGGGCTACGGGCTGATCGATGTTCAGAGACAAAAGCTGGAAATGATCCCGGATCTTCGGGCGGGGACCAACCGTGTGAAGATGTATGCTCCGGGGCTGAGTTATCGGGTGAACCACTACATCTTCGATTTGTCGCCAAGCGGTGTCGCCGCGGCGACCGTGTGGAAGGCGGACCCCTGGACGCTGGTGGATTCCATTCCGTGCGGCGATCCACTGGGTAGTTACACAGCCGTCGAATTGTCCGCGACGACCTGCCTGTCGTTGCAGCTGAGTACGTTGGTGCGCAACGGCACCGATACGTTGCTCCCGCAAAACTCCGCCTTCGGGTTTGGTGAGTTTCGTCTCGCGCCTGGAGGCAAATGGGCCGTATTACGGACGGAGTTGTTTGATAGACAATCTCGGTTCCCCACGATGCGGTGGCCTGTCGTGAATCAGCTCGGCGAGATCGCCTACACCATCGACACCTTGTTCCACGTCACCGGCGCCGCGTTCTCGGACCATGGAGACACGCTCTTTATCGCGTACAGCGTCCGCGACACGACCGCGAACAACCTCGTCGGTGGTCGATTCGCGATTGCGGCGCTCGAAACGGCGACTGGCCACGTGGTAATGTCGCGAACCTTTCCGACCAATCGCGCTGTCCAGGACCTGATCATCGATCCCGCACGGCCGCTGCTGTACGTCGCAAGCTTGCAGCCAGAACCGACCAGCGGCTCGTCGCACATCCGCCAGTACCTGACCGTACTCGCTCGTGGGACGTTCGGAACGGTCGCGGACATGCCGGCAGCCGGGGATCTATCCGTGACCGATGCCAGCCTCGTCTATCAAGGGTCCGCAGGCCGCGTCAGCGTTCTGGGACTGTGTGGCGCAGACTGTGGCGGCCTGTGGGTGTTCACATACGACCTTCCGTAGCGCCACCATCCCGACACTTCCGCAGCAGCGCGCCTCGAAACAGCTTTTTCGCCTTATGACACCACACCTCCGCACAGCAGTCGCCACGGCCGCGCTGAGCTTTGCCGCGACCGGTCTTTTCGCACAGCTGCCCCGCGACCTCGATGCCTACGTCACCCGCGTGATGCGCGACTTCGAAGTCCCCGGAGTCGCGATCGCCGTCGTCCAAAACGGCCGCGTGCTTCTCGCCAAGGGGTACGGCGTGCGCAAGCTCGGTGCGCCGACGCCGGTCGATGACCGCACGCTCTTCGGCATCGCCTCGAATACCAAAGCGTTCACGGCGACCGCTCTGGGGATCCTGGTGGAGGAAGGCAAGCTCCGCTGGGATGCTCCGGTGATCGACTATTTGCCCTGGTTCGCGATGTACGATCCGTTCGTCACGCGCGAGCTCACGATCCGCGATTTGCTCGTGCATCGCAGCGGTCTGGGACTCGGCGCCGGCGACCTGCTCTGGTGGCCGCCGTCCACGTATGACCGCAAAGAGATCGCCCGGCGGCTGCGCTACATCAAACCCGCCACGAGTTTTCGCAGCGCGTACGCCTACGACAACGTCCTGTACACAGTGGCCGGTGAGGTAATCGAGACCGTCTCGGGACAGGCGTGGGAAGATTTCATCCAGTCAAGAATTCTGGCGAAGCTGGGAATGACTGGGAGCAGCGTGCGCCACTCGGCTGCCATGGGGGGCGGCAACATCGCGACGCCGCACGCGCCAATCGAGGGCAAGGTCCGACCGATCGCGCCGTTTGCCAGCGATAATACCAATCCCGCCGGCGGTATCAATTCTAGCGCGACCGACATTGCGAAGTGGATGATCGTGCAGCTGGATTCCGGACGGTTGGCGGATGGACGGCTCTTCTCACAGAACACCGCGCGAAATCTGTGGTCGGTGGTGACGCCGATCCGTCCGGGGATTCCCCCCGCCGAGCTCAATACGCTAAAGGCGAGTTTCGCGGGTTACGGGTTGGGATTCTTTCTGCGCGACTACCGCGGATTCAAGCTCGTGTGGCACACAGGCGGGCTGCCGGGTTACGTGTCCGAGCTGTTCTTGATTCCCGACCGCAAGCTTGGCATCGCGGTCCTCACCAATCAGGAATCGGGCGAGGCATTCGAGTCCATCAGTTGGCGCCTCCTCGACCACTTCCTGGGGGCGCCGCCGACCGATTGGGGAGCCGCGTTCAAGATTCTCAAGGCCCGCGGCGATTCGGCGACCCAGGCCGCGGAACGGAGCGCGGTGGCGAAGCGGGACACCGCTTCACGCCCCTCGCTAACGCTCGAGAAGTATGCGGGAACCTACCGCGACGCGTGGTACGGGGATGTCACGATTGCACTCGAGGCCGGCAAGCTGGTGATGCGGTTCTCGCATTCGCCGTCGCTCACCGGCAACCTCGAGCACTTTCAGTACGACACCTTCATCGCGCGCTGGCGCGACCGCGAGCTCAGGGCGGACGCGTACGTCACGTTCGCCCTGAAGCCCGACGGGTCCATCGATCAGGTGAAGATGGCGGCGGTGTCGCCTGCCACCGATTTCAGCTTTGACTTCCAGGACTTGTTGCTAGTGCCTCAATCTCCGCCGTAGCCTTCGCGAGCACCTCGGCGACGCGCTTGCGCGCGGCATCGGTCTCGGCTTTCCAGCCGGTCCGGTAGACGGCCTTCACGAGCTGACCCAACGCCCGGTTGACTTCGACCATCGAACCACCCACGGTGCGCTCGACGGTTTCGGTCACGCGATCGAAGATGTCTTCGACGATGTCTTTGTGTTCGTCCAAAAATGCCCGTCCTGTGTCGGTGATTTCGTAGACCTTTTTGCCCTCCACATCCTTCGCGACGACGAGTCCCTCGTCCTCGAGCCACTGCAACGTTGGATATACGGTGCCAGGCGACGGCGAGTAGCAGCCGTGCATCCGCTCCTCCAGGTCCTTCATGACTTCGTAGCCATGTCGGGGTTTGTCGCGCAGCATTTTGAGAATCACGTACTTCATGTCGCCCGCGCCGAACCAATGGCGCCGCCGGGCGCCTCTCGGGCCGCCCCGGAAACCCCACGCCCGCGGACCGAACCCGAACCCCTCCCAGCCGAACTTCCCGCCCATCTGTCCCTCATGTGAGATGTTACGTGACGATATTCGCGGACGATATATCGCGTCAAGTGCCTAAAATGCCGATGTGCGCCAAGTCACCATCCGGCTTGAGCTTGCAGGTTCGGGTCGCGCCCGTACATTGCAGCCACGCTGAACCGCTGTCCCCACGCCGCGCCCTGAGGAGAGGACCACCCATGGCAGTGCAAGTCACCCCGCACCCGTCCTGGGTAGCGGAGTTGGATGCGACGCTGGAGCCCAGCCGCCAGGCGATTCTCGATACGCCGGTCATCATCGACGCGTCCGAGAATCAGCTGGTAGATGGCCAAATCCAGAACTTCCTGGTCGGGTTCTATCCCATCATCCGCGACTTCCCGCAGTGGCTGCAGATGCTGCTGGATCGCTCGCCCGCGATGGGTCGGGAATTCTTCACCGATAACATCCGGGTGGAACGGCGGCACGACGCGATGTGGCGGGCCATGGGGGACGGCTTCAACGTCCATAAAAAGCGGTTCCAGGAACCAGAGCCCATGATTCCCGAGGTCAAGAAATTCCACGCCTACCTGACCGATATGTGCCGCAACGCCGAGTTTGGGCAGGCGGTGTCGGCGACCAACTATGCCGTGGAAGGCGTCGCCCAGAAGATCTCGGAAAAGGCGCTACGGGGACTGGCCAAGAACGAGAAGATCGGCCCCCGCGGGCGCTGGTGGCTCGAGGAGCACGCCAAGTACGACGATGAGCACCCGATCCACGCGCTCGAGATCATCAAGGATTGCGTTAGGCGCGGCGGCGGCGATACTCCGGACAGGGTGACCAAAGCAGCCATGGAAAGTCTCAGCCTGATGCGCGACTCGATGGAGGCGTCTTATCACGCGTGAGTAAAGCGCGTCGCATCTCGCCGTCCCGAGGCACTGGGGCGAGCACTGCGGCCGGCAAGCGTCCGCGGCTGGATCTGCTGCAGGCAGCAGCGGACATCGTCGCAGCGTTGCCGGATGCGGTCGTCGTCACGGGCACGGACCGCCGGATCCTCGCGGCGAACGAAGCGGGTGCGGCGCTGTTGGGCTGGCAGCTTGGAGACATCGTCGGCCAGGCAATTGCGGATCACGTAGCCCCCGGTGAGCGGGCGCACGTCGCCTCGAGAGAAGACAAAGTTCTCGCCGGCGAGCCCCAGCGCTACGAAACACGCGTCGTCAATCATCAAACAGGTGAAGAACGCGACGTCGCGGTCTCGAGCGGCCCCTTCCGTGTGGAGGGCGACCTCATCGGCACCGTCGCCACGCTACGCGACATCACCGACCCCAAGCGCGCAGCCGACACGCTGGCTCGTTCGGAAGCGCGCTACCGCCACTTGGTAGAGTCGGCCTCCGACGCGATCGTCACACTGGACGCGAATGGTCGCTTCACGACGGTGAACCACGCCGCGGAAAACATCTCCGGATACAAGCGCGATGAGCTCGTGGGCCAGTGGTTCGCCCCGATGCTCCCCGACGACGATCTTCCCAAAGCCCTTGGCCACTTCCAGCAGGCGCTCGCCGGCGAGACAGGTCTCTTCGAGACCCAGTTCTACCGCAAGGACGGCGAAGCGCGCACGATCTCGGTGACGTACTCCACGCCGCAGAAGGACGAAGAAGTACTCTGCCTCATTCGTGACGTCACCGACCAGAAGATGATGCAGGAACAGCTCATCCAGTCGGAAAAGATGTCGGCGATCGGGCAGCTCGTTTCGGGCGTCGCGCACGAGCTCAACAACCCGCTGGCGGGCATCTCGGCGTTCGCGCAGCTCCTGCTCGCCGAAAAGCGGTTCCCCCCAGACCAGCGGACCGCGGCGGAGACGATCTACAGCGAAGCGCGGCGCGCCAGCCGCATCGTGCAGAACCTGCTGACGTTCGCGCGCCAGCATAAAGCCGAGAAGGTGCCGACGGCTATCAATCAGGTCTTGGACGATACGCTCGAGCTGCGCGGCTACGAGCTGCGGGTGCGCGGCATCGACGTGCGCCGCGAGTACGACGAGTCGCTGCCCGACACGATGGCGGACGCGCACCAGCTGCAGCAGGTGTTCCTGAACCTCATCACGAATGCCGAGCAGGCGATGGAGCAACGCGAGGGCCACCATCACCGGCTGACCGTCCGCACGCGGCGCACGGCCGATGCCATTCGGATCGAGGTCGAGGACACCGGCGCCGGCATTCCGCCCAATCTCATCGAGCGAATCTTCAATCCCTTCTTCACCACCAAGCCCACCGGCTCCGGCACAGGCCTCGGTCTCTCCATCTCTCTGGGCATTGTGCGCGAGCACGAGGGCCGGATTTGGGCGGAGAATGCGCCGCAGGCAGGCGCCCGCTTCGTGGTGGAGGTTCCCATCACCCAGCCGCGGACGTCTGGGGAATTCACCGCCACCCCGGCGGTTCACCCCATGGGCAGCGATCGCCTGCGCGTGCTCGTGGTGGACGACGAAGCCTCCGTGCGCGTGTCGCTGCAGCGGTATCTCGCGGGCCGCGGGCACGAAGTCGAAACGACGGCGAGCGGCGAAGATGCGCTGACGCGACTGCGCGCGTCCAAGTACGACGCGGTCATCGTCGATATGCGGATGCCGGATTTGTCCGGCGAGCAGCTGTTCGAGCGGCTGCGCAGTGATGACCCGACCCATGCGGAGCGTGTGATCTTCACGACGGGCGACCTCGTGAACGATCAAATGCGCCGCTTCCTCGACGGAACGGGGCGGCCTTGCGTCCCCAAGCCATTCGAGTTCGCTTCTTTCGACCAGGCATTGCCCGCGGCACGACGCCGCGCGTAGGGCGCTGGTAGGGGCGCAGCCTGCTGCGCCCCTACGACCCGCGCCACTCAACTCCGTTCACGGTACATCCCATGCGCCCCGGTCTCACCCTGTTGCTCGTCGTGTCTCTGGGATCTCCCCTCACCGCTCAAGAACCCTTCGATTTCTACGCACGCGGCCCCTACCGCGCGGCGGTGCCTCGCCCCGAAGCGATCACGGGCTACGCCGCGGGCGATCAGCACACGATGTACGCCGTGATGCAGAACTACCTCGACACGCTCGTCGCCACGGCCGGCGACCGCGTGCGCATCGAGACGTGGGGACGGACGACGGAGTACCGGCCGATTCGGGCGCTCATCATCTCCGATCCCGCGAACCTCGCCAAGCTCGATCAGATCCGCTCGGGGCTGGCCGAGCTCGCCGACCCCCGCAAGACGTCGCAGGCGCGGGCGGCCGCGATCGCGGCCCAGGGCCCGGCGGTCGCGCTCTTTCAGTATTCGGTGCACGGCGACGAGCCGGCGGGGTTCGAAGCGGCGATGCAGGTCGCCTATCAGCTGGCGGCGTCCGACGAGCCGCAGACGCTCGAGATTCTCAAGGCGGTCGTGCTGGTCCTCAATCCATCGGCCAATCCCGATGGCCATGAACGATTTGCCGCCTGGTACAACTCCGTCGCCGTTGGCGCCGATCATCCGTGGGCATACGAGCAGAACGAGCCGTGGGGCGTCACCGGGCGCTACAGCCATTACCGCTTCGACATGAACCGCGACCTGCTCGCCCAAAGCCAGCCCGAGGTGCGGGCGATGATGGACGGCGTGCTGCGGTGGCGGCCGCAAGTGTTCGTGGACCATCACTCCACGACGCCGACGTTCTTCTTCCCGCCCGTCGCGCAGGCCGTGAACATGAACCTCCCCGCGCAGACGACGAGGTGGTTCGAGACGTACGGCCGCGGCAATTCGGCCGCGTTTGACCGCTACGGCTGGCAGTACTTCGTGCGGGGCATCTTCGACTTCTTCTATTTCGGCTACTGGGATGTATGGGCCACATTCCAAGGCGCGACAGGGATGACGTACGAGACCGACGGCGGTCCCGAGTTTCGCAAGCGCCGCGACGATGGCAGCATTACCACCTTCCGCGACGGTATCGCCCACCACTTCGTCGCCTCGCTGGCGACGCTCGAGACGACGGCCAAGAACCGCCAGAGTCGGCTCGTCGACTACTACGAGTTTCGCCGCTCCGCGCTGGCGGAGGCGGCGACCGACCGGCTCAAGCGCGTCGTGATCGTACCGGGCAATGATCCGCAGTCGGCGGCGCACATCGTCGGGCTCTTGCTACGCAACGGGATCGAGGTCACACGCTCGCGACAGCCGCTCGCGTCACGCGCGGCCCACGCCTATGTGAGCGCCCGCAGCGCCGCGGCGGCCCGTACCTTCCCGGCGGGCAGCTACGTCATCGATTTGAACCAGCCGCAGCGCCGCCTCGCCAAGGCGATCCTCGAGCCGGAGGCCGAGCTGCAACGCACGTTCGTGGACCGCGAGCGGGCCAAGTTCCAGCGGAACCGGCGGCGCGGTGAGGAGGCGGATAAAGAGGAGTATGGTTTCTACGACATCACCGCCTGGTCGCTCCCGCTCTCGTTCAATCTCGACGCCTACTGGACCGAGGACGCCGGGCCTGCTGGCGAGGCAGTGACGGACACGCTGCTGCCGCCCACGCCCGCACCAGCACGCGCGGCGAGCGCCTACGTCTTTCCGAACGACCGGCCGGGAGCGGCCCGCCTCGCGCTCGCGCTCGAGGGAGAGGGGTTCAGGCTCGCCGTCGCGACGCGTCCAGTTCGCGCGGACGGCCGCACGTATCCGCGAGGAACGTTCGTCGCCCGCCCGCAGCGCAACCCGGCTGCATTGCATGAGCGCATCGCCGCGCTGGGGCCATCGTTGGGCGTACCGGTCGCGCCGGTGCAGACCGCGTTCCCGGACACGGGCGACATCGGGATCGGGTCGGGCGAGGTGGTCGCCCTCCACGCGCCGGCGATCCTCGTAGGCGTGGGCGACGGGATCTCCGAAACGAGCTACGGCTGGCTCTGGTATTTCCTCGCCCGTGAGCTGAACGCGCCGTTCACCCCCGTGGCGCTGCGGGCGATCGGGCGGATGGACGATCTCCAGACGTTCAACGTCCTCATCATTCCCGACGGCAGCGGTTCGCGCATGCGCCGCGAGCTGGGCGATGAGGGCGTCGAGAAGCTGAAGGGCTGGGTGCGCTCGGGTGGCGTATTGATCGGCTACGGCGGCGCCGGTGAGCTCGCGGCGAACAAGGATCTCGAACTATCGAGCATTGCAAGCGTGGCGCCCGACAGCGGCGCGAAGGCCGACACCACCGCCGCCGGCCACGAGCCCGCGTTGATCTCCACCACCGCACCGGCGCGGGACCGAGTGGAATGGATTCCCGGCGCGATCTTCCGTGCGACATTGGACACGACCCACTGGCTCACGATGGGCTACGACCGGAACCGGATGCCCGTGTTCATTGACGGCGATACGTTCTGGCGGTCGTCCAAGAGCGGTGCGAACGCGGTCACGTTCACCGATCCCGTGGATTCCTTGGTACTCTCGGGATTCACGTGGCCCGACAACACCGCGCGGCTGCTCAAAGGGACGACGTGGGCCGCAGTCGAGAACCAGGGCAACGGGCGGGTGGTGCTGTTCTTGAGCGATCCGTTATTCAGGGCATTCTGGCGAGGGCCCGCGCGGATGCTCACGAACGCCATCTTGATCGGGCCAAACCGATAGGGCCTCACCCCTGGGGAGAGGCTAGATCACCCGCGTCGTCCGAATCACGTCCCGAATCTTCCACACCGGCACTTCAATCTGCGACCGGATCTTGGGAGCGACGCGGAACCGGCTCGGCTCCTCGTGCATCCGCGGAATCATCCGGAAATGCCGTTCGTCGTTGTCGGGCACCTTCCAGGTCACGTTGACCCGTTTCTGCTTGCGCATCACGTCGAGCGTGACACTCTCGCCGGGCTCGTAGGAGCGGAGAATCCGCATCGCGTGCATCGGTGACGTGGGCTTGCGGCCGCCGATCGACAGGATGACATCGCCGCCCTTGAGCGCGAGCGTTGAGTCCTCGGGAGCGCTGACGACCAGCACGCCTTCACGCGTCCCGAAGTAGTCGCCGAGGTCAGGGTTAAGCTTGACTAGCTCGATGCCACCCCACGGGCTCCCGAAGGCGAACTCGAACGCAGTACCTGGGCCCCGCTGGATTGGGGGTATCATCTCGTTGAGCCGTTCCAACTGGCCGCGCATGACATCGGGTCCAGCCCATGGCCCGCCAAGATCTTCGGCGACGATCGTGGCCTTCCGGTTGTCGTTGCCGCGGCGATACTCGACCTGCACGCTGTCGCCCGGATCGAGCGCGCGCGCCAGCTCGATCAACTTCATCCCCGGGCCGGAGTCTTCATCATTTTCAGTCGTCGCCCCGCCCAGGGCGGTGCCGTTGAAGCGGGTGATGACGTCGCCCGCCTTGAGGCCCGCCTTTTCGGCCGGCCCGCCTGGGGTGATCCCGTCGATCCGCGCTCCAAGTTTGTCGCCCGAGGCGTTGGCGCGCGTATCTACGATGACGCCAATCCGGCCGCGGCTTTCGCTGAATGAGTACACACCGAATGGTCCGCCCTCCACGCGCACCCGCGGTCGAGCGCGAGGCCGAGTGCGCGGTGATTCCTGCGTCACCGACGCGGCCGGCAACAGTATACAGGCGGTCAGCGCCGCCAGCGCCAATTTGCGAATCATCTATTTGTCCTCCAGGGCCTACAGCCCGACATAGCGAGCGCGGGTCGCACGGGCGTTCACCAGCTCCCGCATCAGGCCAACGCGCTCCTGCCAAAGTTGTACGAGTTCGGCTTCGCCCCCCTGCGCGCCGTGGTTCCGTTGCGCCAGGGTGCCGTCGAGAATGGAAATGCGGTCTTCGAGCTCGGCTACGAGGGCCGCCGCGTGACCGCTCAGCACGCGGCCGTCAATGTCGTATTGCTGCAGAGAGTCTTCGAGTGTCGCGGATTGCTGCTTCGCCTTGCTCAGCTCGGCGTGGAGCTTGCCCCCTTGTCCCGACGGCGGCACCAGGAGGAGCCCCGCGAGCACCGCAGCGGCGGCCAGGCTCCCCGTCCAGGCTCCCCACGTCCGCCGTCTGCGGGACCGTTCCGTCCGCAGCGCTTCCTGAACGGCGAGCCAGCGGTCCCGCGGCGGCCGCAGAGCCGGCAGCGCCTTGAGCTTCGCGACGCGCTGGTACAGCGCCTCCAGCTCGGCCTGACAGACCGCGCAGGTGGCGATGTGCCGGCGCGCCCAGACCGACGCCTCCCCTGCCCGCAGCGCTCCCAGATCTTTCATCGTGCAATGCATCATGCGTTCGCTCCCGGATCCAGCATGTGCCGCAGGCGCGCGTGGGCCCGCGCCAGCTGCGACTTGGAAAAGCTCACCGATTTCCCCATCTGCTCCGCGATCTCCTCGTGCGTGTAGCCCTCGACATCGTGCAGCCAGACCACAGCTCGAGATGTCTCGGACAGCCGCTCGAACGCACGCTCCAGATCGATGTTCGCCCCGACGTGCATACCGGGTCTGCCCGGCTCGTCATCAAGCGACTCCGTCTCACGCACCTGATCGCGACGAATACGCATCAGCGCTTTGGTCGAAGCGATGCGGCGGATCCAGCCCCACAAATGCCCTTCGCCGCGGTACTGCTTGAGGTTCCGCACGACCTCGAGAAACGTCTCCTGCAATACGTCCTCGGCATCCTCCGGCCGCCGCAACATGCGCCGCACGAGATTGTAGACAGGCGTCTCGAAGGCCCGGAACAGGGCTTCGAGCGCTGCTTCATCTCCGGCTTGCGCGCGGGCGACGAGGACGTCCGGAACGGCGAGAGCCACGGTCATGTCCGAAAAGTTAGATGCCAGAAAGGGATAGAGCGTCGCACCAATCCGTACGTCGTAGGTCGTGCGTCGTGCGTCCGTTTACCAGTGGAATCAGCCACGACGCACCACGCACGACGCACGACGCACCTAAGTAATTACCCGGTATCAGCTTGAAGCAAGCACGGATATCTTGCAGCATGTCCAACGCTGACGTGAAGGAATGGCTGCATCACTGGCAGGACGAGGCTGACGCTGCCTACCTCTATCTCGCTCTCGCCGGCCAGGAGACTGATGCGCATAAGAAAGACGTCTACATCAAGCTCGCCGGCGTGGAAGAGCGGCACGTGCAGATGTGGGGGAAGCTGCTCGGCGAGCACGGTCACCCGGTTACGAAGCCGCACCCGTCCGTGAACGCCCGGTTGCGGGCGTGGTTCGGCCGTCGCTTTGGGACCGGCTATCTGCTGCCGATGCTGCTGCGCGAGGAGGGGGAGGAAGTAAAGAGTTACCTGCACCTTCACCGAGAATCCAGCCTCCTTGATGCGCAGGAGGTTTCGCTGCAGCTCGCCAAGGAGTCGGCAGCGCATGCCGGGACACTGGCGGAGCTCGCGGGCAAGGGCAGCGAGCCGTGGCATAAGACGGGTTCGGGCGGATTCCTGCGCAACGTCGTGTACGGCTTCAACGACGGACTGACCGCGAATTTCGGGCTCGTGGCCGGCGTGATCGGCGCGGCGGTCCAGCCGCACGTGATCATGATCTCGGGAGTCGCGGGAATGATCGCGGACGCGCTCTCGATGGGCTCCTCGGGCTATCTGGCCGCGAAAAGCGAGCAGGAGGTGTGGGAGCACGAGATCGCGATGGAGAAGGAAGAGATCCGGCTGATGCCGGATGTAGAACAGGACGAGCTGGCGCTCCTCTATGAGGCGAAGGGGGTGGATCCCCGCACGGCTCGCCGGATGGCTGAAGAAGTGATGCGGGATCCGGAGCGCGCCTTGGGCGAGCAGGTGCGTGAGGAGCTGAAGATCGGTGCGGCGCACGCGACGCCGTTCAGGGAGGGATGGATCACCGGCGTGGCCACGGCGATTGGCGCCTTCATTCCCGTCGCGCCGTTTCTCATGCTCGAGGGACGCGCCGCCATCTGGAGCGCATTCACGATCGCGATGCTCTCACACTTCGCGGTGGGCGCGGCGCGCAGCTTTTTCACCGGCCGCGGCGTGATCCGCAGCGGCATCGACATGTTCGTGATCGGGTTGGGCGTCGCGGGAGTGGGCTACTTCGTCGGCGACCTGATCGCGAAGCTGCTCTAAACAACCGGGAAACGAGAAACGGGATACGAAAATGCACCACGTTTCCCGTGTCCCGTTTCCCGTTACACGACCAAGTTAACCAGCCTGTCCTGCACGTAGATCACCTTTTTCACCGCGTTCCCGTCCACAAACTTCTTCACGGCTTCGTCGGCTAAGACGCGCGCGATCACGTCCTTTTCGGCCATGCCGCGAGGAACCGTGAGGCGCGAGCGGAGCTTGCCGTTGACCTGCACGGCGATCTCGACGTCGCCGGCGGACGCGAGCCGCTCGTCGTGGGCGGGCCAGCGGTCCTCGAACACCGAGGTGTCGCCACCGAGTACCGTCCAGAGCTCTTCGGCGATATGCGGGGCATACGGAGCGAGCATGATCACCAGGGGCTGGATCAGCTCCCTGCTCCCGGCTCCCTGCTCCCTGAGCTCGTTGACGTATTCCATCATCGCCGAGATCGCCGTGTTGTATTGCAGCGTCTCGGTGTCTGCGGTCACCTTGCGAATCGTGCGATGCAGCTTCTGCTCAACGGAGGCAGAAGCCGCCCCTGCGCGGCCCTTCGCCGCCGTTTCGTGCACCAAGGCCCAGACCTTCTCCAAAAAGCGGCGGATCCCGACGATCCCCTCGTCCCTGAAATCCCCGCCCTCCTGAAAGGGCCCGAGGAACATGAGGTACATGCGGAACGTGTCGGCGCCCCACTGCTGGATGTAGGCGTCGGGCACGACGACGTTGCCGCGCGACTTCGACATCTTGGCACCGTCCTTCACGATCAAGCCATGCGCCCGGAACTTCGGATAGGGCGTGTCGAAGTGAATGAGACCCAGGTCGAACAGCACCATGCAGATGAATCGGGAATACAAGAGATGGAGCACGGCGTGCTCGTTGCCACCGATGTAGCTGCTTACGGGGAGCCACTGCCTCGTGCGGGCTGCGTCGAACGGCCGGTCGTGGAACTCCGTCGAAGGATAGCGGAGGTGGTACCACGCGGAATCGAGGAACGTGTCGGACACATCTGTCTCGCGGCGTCCTTGCCCTCCGCACTGCGGGCACTTCACGAAATACCATTCCTCGTGCCGCGCGAGCGGGCTGACGCCGGTATCATCCGGCCGGAAGTCCTCGATCAAGGGGAGCTCGACGGGCAAATCCTTTTCGGGAACGCCCACGACGCCGCATTTGTCGCAGTAGATGACCGGGATCGGCGGGCCCCAGTAGCGTTGGCGCGAGATACACCAGTCGTGCAGGCGGTACTGAACGCGAGCCGTCGCGAGCCCGCGCTCGGCCAACCAGCTCACGATTTTCTTGGCGCCTTCCGGGCACGGCATTCCGTCGAAGGGCCCCGAGTTCATCAGCACGCCGCCCTCCGAGACGCTCGGCAGCGATTCCCCTTCGACCTGCACGACTTGCCGGATGGGGAGCTGGAACTGGGTCGCGAACTCAAAGTCCCGCTTATCGTGCGCGGGGACGGCCATGATCGCGCCCGTCCCATACTCCATCAACACGTAGTCGGCGATCCAGATCGGAATCGCCTCGCCGGTCGCGGGGTTGCGCGCATAGGAGCCGATGAACACGCCGCTCTTCACTTTCTCTCCCACGCGCCGCGATACGATGTCCTTCGACTGGACCTCGCGCTGATAGGCTTTGACCGCCGAGCGCTGCTCCACCGCCGTGAGCTCGTCCACGAGCGGGTGCTCCGGGGCGAGCACCATGTACGTCGCGCCGAACACCGTGTCGGGACGGGTCGTGAAAACGGTGATCTTCCGCCCGCTCGGCGTCTCGAAGATCAGCTCGGCGCCTTCGCTGCGGCCGATCCAATTGCGCTGCAGCAGCTTGGTGGACGTGGACCAATCGATGTGGTCGAGATTCGCCAGCAACCGCTCCGCGAAATCGGTGATGCGGAAGAACCATTGATCGAGGAAGCGCTGCTCGACCGGCGTGTCGCAGCGCTCGCAGCGGCCATCAATGACCTGCTCGTTGGCGAGCACGGTCTTGTCTTTGGGACACCAATTGACCGCCGCGCGCTTCTTGTAGGCGAGGCCCGCCTTGAAGAGCTGGAGAAAGAGCCACTGCGTCCACTTGTAGTAGGCGGGATCGGTGGTCGAGAGCTCGTGGCGCCAGTCGAACATGCCGCCGAAGCGCCGTAGCTGCCGGCGGAACGTCGCGATGTTCTGCGGAATGAGTTTCGCGGGGTTCGTCCCGATCGTGAGCGCGTAATTCTCGGAATGGATGCCGAACGCATCGAAGCCCATCGGCTCGAAGACGGCGTATCCCTGGAGCCGTTTGAAGCGCCCGTAGATGTCTGCACCGGTGAACGCGAACATGTTGCCGACGTGCAGCCCTTCGGCTGACGGGTACGGGAACATCATGAGGTTGTAGAACGGCCGCGCCGCCCGGTCGAGGTCCGGCTCGTTGGTGTGGCGCTCAGCCCAACGGCTTTGCCACTTTGCCTCGAGCGAACCCGGATCGTAGCTTGGGATGTCTCGCATACGTGCCCAAAACTAAACCCCTCGGGAATGGCCATAAAGTCTCAGCAACTGCGGCAAAGTTTTCTCATTTCGGGGGCCGGCGCCGCCGTCCTCCTGGTCGTCTTCGTCGCCTGGCTCACCAGCAGCCGCGTCGGCCACGTCCTCGAGCAGCAAGCTGATGTGCGCGGCCGCGACGTAGCCACGCGCGTCGCGGCAATCGTCACCCAATACCTGAAGGAACGGCGGCGGGAGGTCGTGTCTCTCGCGAGCCAACCACAGCTCATCACCGCGGTCCGCGAGGCCGGCCAAGCGGCTGCGAGCCGCGGGCTGGATCGCATGCCCATTCCCGACCTCGAGCGCGCCTTCAACGCGACCCGGCAATTGGGCGGCGATCCCGCGCTGCGCGATTACCTCCGCGCCTATACGACGATCTCCGATTTCGCGGAAATCATCGTGACGGAGAGCCACGGGCTCAACGTGATGGCCTCATCCCCCCCCTCGGATTTCGTGCAGCGCGACGAGACCTGGTGGCAGCGCGCCGTCGCCGAAGGGCTGTACGAAGGCGATGCCCGGTACGACTCGTCGGCTGGAGCCGCCTCTCTCGAATTCGACGTCGCCATCCGAGCCCCGCGAGTCCAGCAGCCCGTTGGCGTGCTCAAGGCCGTCTTTGCGCTCGATCGGCTGACGGCGCTGCTCGGCACCCAGGAGCTGGCCGGTCGCGCGTACCTCGAGGTCGTGGACGGCCGCGGGACCGTGCTGGTCAGCAGGGACGCCGCGCTGCTGCTCCAAACCCTTCCCGACAAGGACCGGATTCCGTTCACCGCGGAAGCGGCCAGCGCGCGCGTCACAACGGTGGCGGCGCAGGACGAGCTGGTCGTCTCTGTTCCCGCGAATCAGGGCGAATGGTGGGTGCTGTATCGCGAGCCCGCCGCGACCGCCTTTGCCGCAGCTCGCAGCACTCAGCGCGCCGTCTGGCTCGGGGCGCTGCTCGTGGCGGCGGTGGCGGTCGGCGCCCTGTTCTGGCTGTCGCAGCGGCTGGGCCGGCTCGTCACCGAGCCCGTGCGTGCCGCGGGAGCGATCGCGAGCCGGGTGGCCGGCGGCGATCTCTCGGTGACGGTGTCCACGCATCGCGCGGAAGCGACGGAAGTCGCCGAGCTGCTGTCCTCGGTCCACTCGATGGTCGTCGCGTTGCGCCGGCTCGTGGGCGCGATCCGCGCCGCGGCCGATGAGGCCGCGGCGATGGCAACGGAGATCTCGGCCTCCACCGAGGAGATGAGCGCGTCGACCGAGGAAATGGCCTCCACCTCGCAGGATCTCTCCCGCCGTGCCGGCGAGCAGGCGCAGCTGGTGCGCGCGGCGGCGGATGATGCGGCACGGATTCTCCAGATCGCTGGGAAGCTGGCCGGGGGCGCGGAGGAAGCCGCCCGACGCAACGCCGACCTCTCCGCATTGGCACGGCGCCACAAAGAGGGCTTGGACCAGAGCACCGTGCGGCTCGCGAAACTCGCCGACGAGGTCGCGAAAGGCGCCGAGGAAGCCGAGGCGTTGGCGCAGGCGACGGCGAAGATTCAGACATTTGTGGCGCAGACCAAGGCCGTCGCGACGCAAACGAACATGCTGGCCCTGAACGCCGCGATCGAGGCGGCACGCGCCGGCCCACAGGGCCGCGGGTTTGCCGTCGTCGCCGACGAAGTACGGAAGCTCGCATCGGTGGCCGCAGCCGCGGCTGGGGAGACGGGCGACACCGTGCGCGGAGTGCTCGCGCGCGTGCAAGCGACCCGTGACCGGCTGGTGCGGCTGGCGGAAGGCGGGGCTGCCGTTCGCGAAGCGTCGCAGACCGC
>DASYTD010000193.1:0-6386 GCA_036002655.1 Gemmatimonadales bacterium | reverse complement strand
CAGGGCGCGCCGCTCCTCGGCTTTTTCGGAGAGCAGCGCCTCGATCATCTTCGCTTCCATGACGACCGCGGCATCGGCGCCCAACCCGGTCCCGCGCAGCATGTCCTGGATATCGCGCAGCCGGACGGGCGAGCGGTTGAGGAGATAGTCGCTCTGCCCGGAGCGGGACAGGCGGCGCGTGACCACGACTTCCTGGTAGGCGATCGGGAGGCTGCCGTCGGAGTTCTCGAACACGAGCGACACTTCCGCGACGTTCACAGGCCGGCGCCCGGTGGAGCCCTGGAAGATCACGTCTTCCATCTTGCCGCCGCGCAGCAGGCGGGGCGACTGCTCGCCCAGCACCCAGCGGACGGCGTCAGAAATGTTCGATTTCCCGCAGCCATTCGGGCCGACGATGGCGGTCACCCCTTGATCGAAGGGCAGCTCCACCGACCCGGCGAACGATTTGAAGCCCGAGAGCTCGAGCCTGCTCAGTCTCATGGAGTCCCCATGCGAGGGAGTAGGTTCGCGCGCACGCCGGCGCGCTTGAGGGCGGCTTGAGTGAAGGCCGCTTGTTCGGGTGCTTCGAAGCCACCGAGGAGGATGACGCCGTTGGACCACCGCACCGCGGGCAGACCGCGGCGCCGCAGCATGTCGAGTGACGCGCCTGCCGGTGCGTGATACGAGTACGGCGCGCGCAGCAGATCGCCGATCCCTTCGGCCGTGATACCGCGCTGCCACAAGGACGCGCGGGCGTCGCCCGCCTTCGCACGCGTGGCGTATGAACCGGCCAGGACGCGATACCACACCCGCCCGTTCTCGCTCTGCGGCACCGGCGTCACGAGCGCCGGCACTCCAGCGTCCGCCGCAAGCCGATCGGCATGCGCGAGCGCCTTGTCCAAGGAGCTGTACGCCGCGAGCTGAACGGTCCACGCTAGCGTATCAAGGTGAACCGCGACTGGCTGAGGGTGGAGGTTGGTGGAGGGCATCGAGGTCGTCGAGGGAGTCGATAGCGGGGCGGGCGGAGCAGCTGGCGGCGCGACAAACGCCTCGCGCGCTCGCGCCAGCAGGGCCCACCCTCCGACCGCCAGCGCCGCCACGACGAGAGCGGCCGTCACCGCGCGCAGCCCGCGCCGCGGTTCCGCCGCGACCGGCATCGACAGCGGCGGCGGAGAAACGCGCGCACCCGAGGGTAGCCAGCGATCGCGTACGACGCCGAGCAGAGGCACGTCGCGCTCCATTCCAAACTCGGCGGTGACGCCCTCCGGAGCGAGCACGATGACGCCGTCAGGATCGGCGGCGAGCTGCGCGAGGCCTGAAGGCGTGAGAAACGCGAGCAGCAGCGCGCCCTCGGAGCGGAATCCGGCGTGCAACTTGCGCCAGCGGGGATGCGCGTACAGTGCGGGGGCGTTCGCCGTGTCCGAGCCGGCCGGAATGAAAAACACACCGGTCACTTCATGGGCCGCTTTGTTCAACGATACGCCGTACTCGAACGCGTCGACGATTCCTTCCGTCGTCGCCAAGCCCACAGTCTCGTGCAGTGCGGGATTCTCGACGCACAAATCCACGAGCGCGACGCGGCGTCCGTCCCGCGCGGCAATGCGCGCGATATCCCACGCCGCCTTGGCCGCCCAAGGCCGATCCTCGGTGACCGCCATCAGCGCGACTAACGCCGCGCCGTCCACGAGCGGCGGAACCAGATGACCAAGCCGCGACAGCGGTAGCTGTCGGAACGTGGTCACTGGCCGGGTTGGTAAATCCAGAAAGGCCGGCCCAGCCGGCGTCCTGTGGCTTCGGCCTGCGCCCGCGTCGCATAGGGACCGAGGACGACGCGATAGCCGTCATCCGGATGCTGCGGCGGCAACACACGCGCAGCGAGTCCGGCGCGCGTGAGATCATCGGCCAGGTGTCCCGACCACTCCGGGTTCTGCGACGTGGAAACCTGCACGTAGAGCGGGCCTTCCGCTCCGGTGCCCGCGCTTTCCGACGCCGCGGCGCTCACGGTGCTCGCCGGCACGCCCCGCGGCAGCCAGGTCGTCAGGACCCAGAGATCCGCCGCGCCGCGCTCGACCTTGCCGACCTCGGTGAGTGAATCGGGCCGCAACGACACCACATCCTTGCCGCGGCGATAGATCAACACACCGTCGGGAGAAATCGCCGGAAGATCGGCCTGCCATGCGGTCGGCACGGTGCCCGTGTGACGCTTGATGGGCAGATCCGCGATCCACGCCGAATCGCCGACCGTGGGACGCGCGAGCAACCAGCGGCCCAGGGGGTCGAGCCGCAGCGCCGCCACCGGCCCCGGAAGCGCCACGCCGTCGAGCTCTTTGCGTTCGTAGCGATCGAGGACCGCCAGCCCCGGCACGTTGCGGCGGGCGACGTAAATCCGATGTCCGGACGGCGAGAACGCGAGGGCGCGCGGCGAGTCGGGGAGCCGTACGAATCCGGGGTCGCGGCGTCCGAGCGGATCATAGAACGTCACGCCCGAGTCGCTCGCGACGGCAACCAGATCGCCCCAGCGCGTGGCCGCGACGTCGCCACCCGCGGCGATGGGATGCACGGTCGGCGGCTGATCGGCTGCCGCGACGAGGAGCCGGTCCTGCGGGATCACGCCGACGAGATGCTGGTCCGTCGCGCCGAACAGATCGCGGGGCAGTGCGGTGAGCGCTTGGGGCCAGGCAAAGCGCGTTCGCCGCGACAGGGAAGTAACGCGTTTCAGCGTGTCCACGGCGTAGAGCGTGCCGTCCGGACCGAGCGCGGCCTGCGCGACACTCGTGGCCACGGTATCCACGCGGCCGCTGCCCAGATCCAGCGCGAGCAGCTCGTGTTTGGGGGTGGTGACAAAGAGGAATTCGGATTCGGGGTCGAGCCCCACCACGCGCTGGACCGGCGGCAGTTTGCCCCGCAGCACACCTTCGACGGCGGTGAGTCGAGGCAGGCGATAGAGCTGGGGCGTGCCACCTTTCGCCAGCAGCCGGATCGCCAATCCCGGTGTGCGGGCGAGAATTTGAAGCTGACTAACGCGTTGCGGTGACTGTTGTTGCGACGATGAGCTCCCCGGCGCTCGGGATCCACAACCCCAAAGCGTAACAATCGCAACGAGAAGGACGCGGGAGATCGGCAATTGGCCTCGCCGGACAAAATAGACAACCGGCGAGGCCATTGCAACTGTTTTAGCGAAGCGGAGTTAGAACGTCGGACCTAAACTAACGGTCCAATAGCCGTTCTTGAACGGCCGGTCGAGCGGCTTCGTGAAATCGAGCCGCATGATCAGAATGCCGAACACGTTCGCACGAATGGAGCCGCCCCAGCTGCGCAGCGGCGTCCGTACCAGCACCGGATCCTCGGTCGGCGCGCGGTTCCATTTCACCTGGCTGGCATCATCCCACGCCATTCCCATGTCGAAGAAAAACGCGCCCTCGATCGGCGGGAAGCCGACCGGCAGGAAGCCCAGCACCAGACTGCGCGTCAGCGGAAACCGCAATTCGACATTGGCGACCGCGATTTTGGAGCCGATCAACTGATCGAGCTCGCGGCATCCGGTCTGCGTGCCCGTGTTGGGATTGGCGACGCACTCGTGTTTCCGCAACGAACCCGACGTGTATCCGCGCAGCAGCTCCGTGCCGCCGACGTAAACCGGGAAGCGATCCCCATCCCGGCCGAAGCGCCCGAACATCATCCCTCGGAACGCGAGGGTGAAGGGCCGGAGGAACAGGTAGCGTCGATAATCCACCAGGCCGGCCGTGAACTGCCACGACCCGAATGCCGGTGCGATCGAGATGCGTGAGCGCGAACCGGCGAACGGCCCGACGTAGCCGAACAGCGTGTTGTCGTGCACGTGCGCGATCGACGGTTGGATGTACGTCGCGGAGGGGCCGCCGCCGCTGACGAGCTGCTGATCGACAAACCCACCGCTGGTATCGAAGGACGTTTGCAGTGCGAGGGTGGCTTCCGCGATGTTGACCGCGTGCACCGCCATCTCGAACCGGTTGAAGCGGCTCAACGGGTAATATGACTCCGCGAACGCATCGCGAATGACGAAGCGGCGGATGCGCGTCGAGAACACGTCGAGACTGTCGCCGGGGTTGTTCGGATCGGCCACGCGAGTCCAATCGCTGCCGCCGTAGAAGTACAGCGGGTCCTGCGAGAACCCGGCCGCCCAGTTCAGGCGACGCGATTGATTGATGTACACGCCGAGGAACTGCGCTTCGCTGATGCGGCCGTTGATCGAGCCCGCCAGCACTACCGCGTGATTGCCCAGGATGTCGGAGAGAGCAATGGCGGTGCCACCGAAGAAGCCGCGGCCGAAGTTGTCGCGTTGATAGCCGACCGTCGGGCGCACGACGTAGTCCGCCGTGAACCGCACTTTGTACGGCCGGAACGTGAACTCATTCGTGTCGGGCAACGCGAGCGTCGCGGAATCGAGCAGTGCGCGCACCGTCACGGGTGGAGCGACTCCCGACGATTCCGCGGGCTGTGGGCTCGCCGACGGCCGGAACCCTCCCGACGAGCGGTAGAGCGACGAACCACCACCGGACGTCGCCAATGCGGTTCCGCTTGGGGCCTGCGTCCCACCCAGGGCGGGCGTCAGCAGCGCGGCGGCGGGAACGACCGGATCGCGCCCCTCAGACGCCAGCAGCGTCACGACCTGTGGTACGGTGGGCCCGCGATACGGGGCGCGCCGCAGCGAGCGCGGATTCTCCACCGAGTACACGCTGTACTGGCTGTCCTCGTAATACACGAACGCCATGCGGTCGGCATGTGGCGCCCACGTCAGCACGGGAGACAGCGGTGTTATCCCCTGGATGCCCGTGAACATGTTGGTCAGCTGATAGATCTGGCCGTCGGCGAAGTCGTACAGGAAGACGTTTGCGATGCCCGTACGATCCGACACGAACGCCAGAGACCGGCCGTCCGGCGCCCACAGCGGATTGATGTTCTTGCCGATGTCCATGTGGCCGAGCAGCTCGATCGTGCCGGTATCCAGGTGGTAGAGCGCAATTCGCAGGTTGCTGAAGCGCAGCAAGTCGAAGTCCGTGTCACCGCCGCAGTCCGTCGTGAAGGCGATCGTGTTGCCGTCCGGTGACCACGATGGGTGCAGATCCGCAAACTTGTCGTTAGTCAGCCGCCGCAGCCCGGTCCCGTCGCGATTAATAATGAAGAGATCGCTGAATCCGTTACTGAAGCCGGTGAACACGAGCCGCTGCCCATCCGGCGACCATTGCGGCGTCTGCAGGCCGTTCAAGCCGACCTCGATCCGGCGTTCCTCCCGGTTCCGCTTCACGTCCAGGATCACGAGGTCATCGCGGTCTTTCCGCTTTGCCGCGATCGCGAAGTAGCGGCTATCCGGAGAGAACGAGCCCGCCGAGTTGATGAAACGCAGGCTTTCGTAATTGTTGTTCAGGGTCGATTTCACCAGCCGCTGCTTGACCCGCCCCGTCTCCGCGTCCGCCAGCCAGAGATCGACGAAGAAGCCCCCCTGGTCGCCGAAGAACGCGATATCGCGGCCATCGGGCGTCAGCGCCGGCGCCAGGAAGATGCGCCCCTTCGTGCGCCGCCGCGTCAACGTGGGCTGCGCGATGCGGCGCGCGCGGTAATGATCGCCCAGCTGCGGCAGGAACGTCGTCTGCACGGCGTCACGCCAATCGTTCGAGAGGTCCTCGAGCGAGCGGCCGAGAGCACGCTTGATGGCGGCCTCGATCCCAGAAGTCGCGGAGCTCTGCAAAATCTCGCCGATGACCTCGTCGCCCCACTTCTCGCCGATGTAGGCCCAGATCGCATGGCCATAGCGGTACGGGAAGATGTAGGGGTCTTGCGTCATCTCCTCGATCGTCGGCAGGTGACCCTCGAGCGCCGCGTCGCGCAGCCACATCGCCGTTTCGGGATTGATGGGCCCCAGCGACAGGTATTCCGCCATCCCTTCCATGAACCAGAGCGGCGGATTTACGCTGACCAGCGTTTGCACGCCGGCGCCGGGACGGCCGCGGCTGTACACGTCGTACTGGAACTGGTGCACCATCTCGTGCCCGAGCACGTGCTCGAGCTCGGCGTACGAGCCGGTGAAGGGGAGCACCATGCGGTGCTTGAAGAACTCGGTGACGCCGCCGGTCCCCTCGCCGATGTCGCCGCTGATCGCATTGGTCTGCTGGAAGTCCGAGTGCGACGCGTACAAAATGATCGGCTTGCGGCTCTGGAACTCGTGGTGCAGCACCTTCGACAGGCGCGCGTACCACCGCTCCGCCATGCGCGCCGCGTCGAGCGCCGCCTCGCGCTCGGCCGGATAGTAGTAGATCTCGAAGTGCTCGCTCTGGATGACGCGGAAGTCGAAGTTCTTGTACTGGATCTTGTTTTGCCCGAAGTACTGCGCCGTCACCGGTGCCGTGCACCACAGCGCCAGCGCCGCCACC
>DASYTD010000192.1:0-35170 GCA_036002655.1 Gemmatimonadales bacterium | reverse complement strand
GTGGTCGGTTCCACACGCCAGGAGGCTTGCTACGCAAAGGAGGGTGATCGAACGCGGTCTCATGGAGATTCTCCGGGTAGAGGATTATCCCAAAGAGACGGCGGCTAGATGGGGGTTTGCACATCGCCTGATGAGGGGTTGGACACGGAAACGTGACGAATCGGTGAACGTAGATTTCGGATATGGACGGGATTGCCGTAAAGCTCGAGCGCCTGAAGCGCGAAGCTCAGCGGGAGTGGAAGCGCAAATGGCGCCAGAAACTGCGTCAGGCGGCGCCGGCGACCTCCGCTGAGTGGCGGGCCTTGGCCGGAGCGGCCGCAGCCGGCCTGCTGAAAATCTTCCTGATCATTGCATTGCCGTTCGCCGTGTTGGTGCGTGGATCGGTGTTCATCTACGAGCACGGCGAGACACCCGTCTGGCTGGCGCTGCTCACGGCGGCTTTTCTCACGGGCGGCGTCGTCACCGGGTACGCCGTTTGGATCGCTCGGAAGTTCACCAAGCGCGGCGGCAGAGGAGGCCGCGCACTGGTGATGCCCTTGGCAAAGTGGGTGGCCCTGCCGTTGGTGATCTTCTACTGCGGCTATTCCTTAGTATATCTGGCGAGCGTCAACGCCAAGTCGGAGCCGGTGCGCGCGTATTACCGATCTGTGCACCCGCTCCTGCGTCTAGCGCTATCTACTTGGATCCTGGTGGACGGCGACATGCTGATCACGGACTCCGGCCGCCAGCCTGACGACTACGCCAAAATGGGATTGCGGACGAACAACCGCACACGCCATTACAGGCAAGCGGACGGCTGGATACACGCCGTGGATCTGCGGACGACAGGGCGCGGCGCCGTGAAGAACCGGGGTGTCCAGTTCTACTTCTGGTTGATGGGATTCGATACGCGGCGGCACGTCGGTACCGCCGATCATCTGCACGTCGAGCTGAACTAGGCGAAGAGCTTCTGGAGCTCGGCGAACGGGATCCCGTACGCCTCCAGCGTTCCGTACGTCCCCTTGTCCTTCCATTCGCGGCTCATGCGCCGCACCAAACCGAGCGTTGCCCGCATCGGCGCCGAGCCAAACGTCACCCGGCGAACGCCAAGCGCAGCGAGCTCTTTGAGGCTCGGCGCGTTCGGCGTCCCGAGCACGTTGAGGGGCGCGGCGATCTGCTGCACCAGCTGCTCGATCGTGCCTCGGTCACCGACGAACGGCACGAACACCGACGTGGCGCCTGCCTCGCGAAACGCATTCCCTCGGCGCGCCGCCTCGGCGACGCGGCGCTCGCGCGGAATTTCGGGCGCCTCGAACGCGTCCGTCCGGGCGTTGAGGACGAAAGGGATGCCCGCTTGATCAGCAGCAGCGCGCGCGGCCCGCACCCGATCGACGGCCAGCCTGAAATCGATGAGCTGCTTCTCTTCTATCCGGTCCTCGAGATTCATCCCCACCGCTCCCGCATCAATCACCCGGCGTACCGTCTCGGCGACTGCCTCCGGGGTTTGTCCGTAACCCGCTTCCATATCGGCGGTGATGGGAACGGAAACCCGGCGCGTGATCCGACCGACGGCCGCGAGCATCTCGTCGCGGCTGATCTTCTCGCCGTCGGGATAGCCCAGGCTGAAGGCGATGCCGGCGCTGGTCGTCGCGAGTGCGGTGAAGCCCGCCTCGACGAACATGCGGGCGCTGCCGGCGTCCCAGGCGTTGGGAAGCACGAGCATCGGACCCTCGACGTGCAGCCGCCGGAGGTACTCGGCTTTTTCTTTCATGGGCGGGTATCTTACCCGCTCCTCCAGCGGAGTCAAAGCTCATGCCCCTTGCTGTTCTTCTTCTGGTCGCCATCCAGCAGGCTCCCTGTGTTTCCCAGCCGGCCCAGCTGCCTGCCGTCGCGCAACGCTGGTCTGCCGCTCGCGCGCGCGCGCACGCGATCGCCTGCGAGAAGCTCGCGCCCAACGTCCCAGGCTTCGTGTTTGCCGTAGCGGTCGACGGACGGATCGTTTGGTTGGAGGCTTTTGGTTATGCGGATCTGGATGCAAAGCGCCCGACGACGACGGCGACGCAGTTCCGCATCGGCAGTGTCTCCAAGCCGCTGACCGCCGCCGCCGTCGCGCAGCTGTACGAGAATGGCAAACTGGATCTCGACGCACCGATCCAGCGGTACGTGCCGATATTTCCCGACAAAGGCACCGTCATCACAACGCGACTGCTCGGCGGCCATCTGGCGGGGATCAGGCACTACCGGGGCAACGAGTTCACACTGAACCAGCCATTCCCGACCGTCACCGCGTCACTCGCCATCTTCCAGAACGACGCGCTCGTCGCGCCGCCGGGCACGCGTTTTTCGTACTCGAGCTACGGCTTCAACCTCCTCAGCGCGGTCGTGGAAGGTGCTTCAGGAGAGCAATTCCTCGCCTACATGAGCCGGCACGTCTTCAAGCCGCTCGGCATGACCAGCACGGCGCCGGACAGGAACGACAGCCTGATTCCGAACCGGGCGCGGTTCTATGATCGGACAGCATCGGGCGACTTTGTCCTGGCTCCCACCGTGTACAACAGCTACAAGTGGGCAGGAGGGGGATTTCTCTCAACCGCGGAGGACCTGGTACGGTTCGGCTCGGCACACCTCAAGCCCGGGTATCTCAAGGCGGCGACGCTCGAGCTGCTCTTCACGCCGCAGCACACGGCGTCGGGTGAAGCGACGCCTTATGGGATCGGGTGGTACCTGACCACCGACACGCTCGGCCACCGCACGGTCTTTCACGGTGGCGGTTCGGTCGGCGGGACGACGGTGTTCGGCGTGGACCGCGACTCGCGCGTCGTGATTGCCCTGGTAACCAACCTCAGCAACGCCCGGCTCGACGCGGCGCGGGAGATCCGGCTGGTGTTCGACTCCGCGGCGACGCGACCCTAGTTCGCGGTGCCGCGCCCCGCGCGCGCCGCTCTCCACTGCCGCGCGTCCCAGAGAGCGGCCGGGATCGCGATGTTGGCTTGAATGTCCCTGTACTGCTCGAGGAATTGCTGCTGGCCGTCCACCAGGAATTCCACCTCGGGCGATACCCAACCGCCGGCCAGCGGCGCGTACTTGTTGAAGCGCGTCTCGGCCGTCTTGGCGGTGTCGCGAGGCGTTGGCTCGAGCATCCGAACAAAGACTAGCCGCTCTTTATCCACCCAGAATTGCCTCTTGGTGCCAACGATCCAGACCGGTCGACCGTCCCAGGTGCCTTCGCTCAACACCGACAGGTCGAAGACTCGGGGAGGTTGCTGGAGCTGCGCGATCGTGCGCTCCACCGGCTGGATGTAGACGTCGAACCCGAGCACGAGCAGCGGATGCACGAACGGCCGCGCGGTCCCGAGTGTGTCGTGTCTGAACGGATAGATGGAGTCGTTCGCGAACACGACGCCACTCCCCGAATCCGACGGCTGGAATTCGATCCGCAGCTTGCCCGGCGCCTGGAGCCATTCGCGCCAGACCGAATGCTCGACGGTACCGTCGGGGTGGTGCTCGGTGTTGTCCTGCACGAACGTGAGCGTGCGGTACCATTTGCCATCGTACCGCGCCCGCATGGCAGCGAGCAGCTCGCGCGGCGTTGTGATGGGACTCTGCGGCGCCGGCCCGCTCAGCACGCCGAGCAACACTACCAATGCGTGAATCATGTCACCTCGCGAGGCGATAGCCTGTTTTGCGGACCGTGAGGATGTGTTTCGGGTTGGCGGCGTCGTGCTCCAGCTTGCGGCGCAGCTCGGCCACGTGCGTGTCCACCGTACGGCTCATGACCTCGGCGCTGTAGCCCCAGACTTCGGTCAAGAGCTCGGAGCGGGTGATGCACGCTCCGTCGCGCCGCATGAGGGCGATGAGCAGGTCGTACTCCTTGGGTGTCAAGGCAACAGGCGAGCCGTCGCGTAATACGGTCCGCGATGGCGCCAGTACTTCGATGTCGCCGAACTTCTCGAAGAGGGGCGCCGGCGGGCCGCCGTTCTTGCGCGGCGCCATGACGCGGCGCAGCAGCGCTTCAATGCGCGCCAGCAGCTCGAGCACGCCGAACGGCTTCGTGACGTAGTCATCCGCGCCGAGCCGCAGGCCGCGGACTTTGTCCGCCTCCTCCCCGCGCGCGGTGAGGATGAGGACGGGCATGCCGTGCCCGTCTTCGCGCAGCGCCCGCAGGACACGGAAGCCGTCCATTCCCGGCAACATCAGATCGAGCACGACGAGATCGGGTCGCGCGGTCTTGGCTCGCGAGAGGCCCTTGGTTCCGTCTTTCGCGACTTCGACCTCGTAGCCTTCGATCTCCAGGTTGTTGCGCAGCCCGTACGCGAGGTCGGGGTTGTCCTCGATCACGAGGATGCGCTTGGGTAGGGTGGAGGGCGTGTTCATGCCGGGAGCTCGATGACGACTCGCGTTCCTACGGCGGCGTCGGTGTCATCGATCCAGGCACGCCCGTGATGCAGGCTCGCCAGCTCGCGCACGACCGCGAGCCCGATGCCGCTGCCCGCGACCGCCGAGTCGCGATCGCGCTCCAGGCGCCAGAAGCGCTCCCACACGCGCTCGCGATCACCGCGAGGGATTCCCGGGCCGCGATCGCTGACCCAGAGCCGCGCGACGCCGTTCTCGCGCGTCGCGCCGATGCGGACCTCCTGGCCTGCCGGGCCATATTTGACCGCGTTGTCGAGCAGATTGAGCAGCATCTGCCGAACCGCGCCGGGATCGGCGGGGACCACGAGGTCTTCCGGCACCGATGCGGCCAGCGTCGCGCCGCGCGCCGCGGCGATGGGCCCAAAGCCGTCGATCACTTCCTGCACGAGCGGCGCGAGCGCCGTGGGCTCGGGCGTGATGTGTGAGGTCTGCCGCTCGGAGCGGGAGAAGTGCAGCAGGTTCTCCACCAGATGCGTGAGGCGGCGGGCTTCCTGATCGATGATGGCGAGTGAGCGGCGCCGTTCTTCGTCGGAGCGCACGCGTCCCAGCGTCAGCGTCTCGGAAAACATCCGGATCTGCGCGAGTGGTGTCCGCAGCTCGTGCGACACGCCGGAGATGAAATCGGAGCGCAAGCGCGTGAGCTGCGACTCGCGCCGCAGCTGAAGTAGTGCCGTACCAATCAATGCCGCCGTCAGTCCGAGCAACCCCAGTATGAGCGGTAGTCGCGACTTGGGCAGCCCACCGATGATCAGCTTGTCCGCCATCGCTTCACGCAACGCTACCTGTGCGTAGAGATCGCCCATGTCGGTGCCGATCGTGTCGCGCGCGCTGAACGGCGAGGTGTACTGCACAGCGGTGCGATAGATCTCGACGCCGTAGCGGTCGGTGATGATGATCGACCCCATCGAATCGTATTGTACGCCGCCGGTGAGCGGGCGCGGCAGCAGCGCGAACTTCTGAGTGTCGGTCGCCTGCACGACGAGTGGCGTAAGCGCGGTGGGCTTCGCCTCGAAGCCGAGCGCGGTGCGGAGCGTCCCGTCTTTGTCGCGCAGCACGGTGTAGGCGACATACCGCCGGTCGCCGTCGGGTTGGCCGAGCACCGTCCCCATGTGCCACGATGTGTCGTACACCGTGCGGGTGTGCAGAGGCAGCGTATCGACCAGCCATTTACGGACGGGCCGTGGCAGCTCCTGCCCGGAGGTCTTTAGGTGCTTGTTCTTCAGATCCATCCGGAACGTGAACCGGATATACGGTGCAATGGAGAACTCGCGCTCCATCGTGTCGAAGTGCAGATCCTGGGGCTTCGGAGGCGCGTTGTGCGGCGCCGTGTCGTGCGCATGCTGTAATGCTTTGAGCGGCGGATTGACGGCGTAGTAAATGTCGGTCGCGGTCCGGATCGCCACACGAGCAGCGGCGAGTCGCGCGTAGTCTCTCAGCACACGATCTGCCTGCGCGCGATGATAGCGGGCCGTCCCGTAGGCCTGGACGCCGAGCGCGGCCGCAACGGCGAAGGCGAGCACGAGCAGCAGCGCCACGACGGCGCCGCGTCTCACCCGGAAACGTGTGGACGTGGGGAACCACTTCATGACTAGAAGAATCCTGCTTTGCTCCCTACCCGGCAACACTTCACGACTGCGACTGGACGGTTCCCTGACAAAGCGCGCACGCCGCGGTGATCATCGCCGCGGCGTGCGCGCCTACATTCAGACGGAGAGACAGATAGTAGGTCGTGGCACAAGTGTCGACGGCCACTTGGCCCGGCCTCGCCAGCCCGGAGTGCAGCGCGTGACTCCGGGTTTGGTTTTTTCTAGCGGTTCGACATGGCCGGCACGACTCGCATCCGGCCAAGCGCCTCCGCAATCCGTTCCGCCGCGATACCCAGCGCACAGCCGATCGCCAGGGCGATCACGACGCGGACCCCGCTGTTCAACGTAACCGTCCTGATGCCCATGCCGAGGTACGTCGCGGCGCCGACAAAAGCGCCGGTCGTATAGGAGAGCAGGGGCACACGCGCTTGGTAGACCATGCCGAATACCGCTCCGCCGAGTATGAGCGCGTCGACGATATCCTGGCTGCCCAGCGCGCCCTTGACCATGACATACAAGATCGCCCAGACGACTCCGGACGCTGTGCCCAGAATCGACTTCTGCAGCCCGTGCATGCCGCCACCCGCGCCCACGAAGCAGGCGAGGCCGACGAGTACAGGCCAGAGCTGCAACGGCAGTTTTCCGAAATGGGAAAGGATGGCCCAAAGGGCCGCAACGATTCCCAGACTCAGTGCTTTGGTGGTCGACGAGCTCATCTGTCGGGCCTCCTCCGAGAAGGGGGATTGCGGCGCCAACATAATGAACGGGCGGTGCTGGGTGCAACAATTGGGGGGCTCTGGGGGGCTACGTGTGCTGAATTACATAGGCTTCCATCGCGTAGTATTCGGGCAATCCGAGGCGGTCAGCCCGGGCGGCGGTCTCCAGGTTCCGCGCCTCGACGCGCTGCCAAAACTCCCGTTCGTCGTAGCCGCCCGGGAAGGGCGCCGTGTCCTTCTGGGATTGATGCCGGAAGATGGCGAGGATTTTCGCGCGCAGCTCGTCCTGCGACAGCGGCACCAGCACGTCCGCCTCGGTGATGGACCACTCCTGCCACGCGCCGCGGTACAACCACACCTCGGGCCGCTGCCCGGCGTAGTGCTCGAGCGCGCGCTCGACGGCGGCCTTGCAGGTGCGATGCGTGCCATGCGGATCGGACAGATCGCCGGCGACGAAGACGAGGTCCGGTCGCACCTCTTCGATGAGCCGCTGGACGATCGCGACATCCTCGTCGCCCAGTGGCCGTTTGCGAACCTCGCCCGTGCGGTAGAACGGGAGGTCGAGGAAGCGCGCGGCGCTCGGCGGAATCCCGACCGCGGCCAGCGCGGCAATCGCTTCGGACTCGCGAATGAACTTCTTGAGATTCTGTACGACCGGGATGTCGACGTCCCCCGGTGCCTTCTGGTCGGCGCCGGCGAAGATCACGGCTCGCGCGCGCTGCACCGCCTCGGCATCGAGACCGAGCGATCCCGCCGCGCGCTCCACGAAGTCGAGATGCCGGGTCACATCGTGATCGAAGACCGCGATGTTGCCGCTCGTCATGTAGGCGACGACGATCGCATTCTCGTTTTCCCACAGCTTGCGCAGAATGCCGCCCATCGAGATGACGTCGTCATCCGGGTGCGGGGAGAACACAAGCACCCGTTCGTGCGCCGGGAGCTTGGCCCGACCGCGAATCTTGTCCCGCAGTCGGTTGAACACTTGTCCGTTGATCGGACCGGCCGAGCCGGCGCGGGCGAGCAGCGGGCTGAGCTGATTCTCCGCGTAGTCGCGCGCGGACAACTTGAGCACCGCTTTCCCCGTTCGCTCCGCGAGCCAGACCACCGAACGCTCTACCATCGCCGGCGTCCAATCCACCCCTTCGAGAATCCAGGGCGTCTTGATCCGCGTCAGCTCGGCGGCCGCGGGGAGATCGAGATAGACGGTGACCTTGGCATGCCGCTGCAAGAACGTCGCGGCGACATCCGGGGAGATTTCGCCCTCGACCGACCGCTGGACGATCCCCGCCTTGTGCTCGCCCGTGGCCATCATGGCGATCTCCCGCGCGTCGAGGATCGTCGCCACGCCCATCGTGAGCGCTTCTCGAGGAACGTTGTCCACGCCGAAGAAGTCGGCGGCGGCATCTTTCCGGGTGAGGGTGTCGAGGGTAACGAGTCGCGTGCGCGACGTGGCGGCAGAGCCGGGCTCGTTGAACCCGATGTGACCGGTCTTCCCAATGCCGAGAATCTGGAAGTCGATGCCGCCGGCTGCGGCAATGGCTTGCTCGTACGCGGCGCAGGCATCCGCCAACCGGTCACGGGGCGTCGTCCCGTCCGGAATGTGGACGTTCTCCGCCACGATGTTCACGTGCTCGAAGAAGTTCTCCCACATGTAACGGCGGTAGCTGTGAGGACTATCCGGCGCCATCGGATAGTACTCGTCGAGATTGAACGTGATGACGCGCGAGAAATCCACGTCACCGGCCTGGTGGCGGCGGATCAGCTCTTCATAGACGCCGAGGGGAGTGCTGCCGGTCGCGAGGCCGAGGACGGCGCGCCCCTTGGCGCGCGTCTCGCGATGCACGACCTCGACGATGCGCTCGGCGACCAGCGCGGCGAGATCGGCGTGCTCGGGAAGCACGACGGTGCGGAGCCGCTCGCGATCGCGTGCGCTCTCGACCGTCGGGAAAGACCCACGGCGGGAACCGGTCCGAGACTTGGCGCTAAACTTTCACCTCGATCGCCGCCCCACGCTTATAACGCACGTACAGCCACGCCATCGGTACGATCAGCATACCGGCGGCAATGATCGTGAGGGCGAGGAGAATGGCGGACAGCAGGACGGCCTGTTGGGACGCCTGGGCCGCATGAAACATCGCGGAATCCTGCCTGGCAAGCAGCACAATCATGGACTGGCGCGCCTCAGTACTGGCGCCGGTGCCGGTGCTGGTCAAGCCGCCGAGGACGATCTGGACGAGATCCCGCTCATGCTCATCATCCATCGAGTTGGCGAGCCCGGCAAGCTGTACGCGCAGCTCTCGTCCGAGGCTGTCCCGCTGGGCGACCACTTCGGGCCGCCGGTAGGCAGGATCACGGTTCGTCGCCATCTCGCGCCAGACCTCTAGCCCGGCGTTGTATTGGTGCAGCGTCTCGACGGTATGAGCTCCCCGCTCGACCGTGGTCGCAGCCTCGTTCAGCGAGAGGATCAGCCACAAACCGATCACCAAGGCCAATGCGAGCGTGACGGCGCTGATCGTCACCGCGATCCCCGGTCGAATGAATGTGTAGTCCTTCATGGCCACGGCGAATGACGAGCGGCCGACAGACGGCCGCGGCGGGTACCCAGGGTTTGGGGGGGGTGGGGGGGGTGGGGGTGGTGTCGGCATAGGGGCCACGGTAGTCTCGCTCCGGAAGGGTGTCAATGCGCTTGACGGCGCAGCCGGCGGGCCCAATTTGTAGAGTGCGCCCCCACCCGACACCCCGATTTGCGGGGTTGCCGACGGAGGAATCGTTGAGCGGAGCGATAATTCGTGGGGACGCCGGCGAAGTTCTTCGCCAGGCGAGCGCCGTCGTGGGCCGGCCGGTCATCCTCTGGGAGGTCACCGGCGCGCACGAAGCCATCCCCCGCGCCAGTAGCGATCCCAATGCCGGGACGCGCCTCCCCAGCTTCGATCTCGATGCCACATTGCGGCGCTGGAACATCCCCATTCCCGTGGGATCCCGCTGGGTCGCATCTCCCGGTGATACGCCGGACGCCTGGGTCGTAGCGCCGGTACGCTCACGCCCGCCCGCCCCGCCGCCCGGCGGCTTCGAGCGGCGCAGCAAAGAGCGGCTCGCCCTCGAGCTGGCCGGCCTCGCGATTGGTCTCATCGGAAGCCATCCAGAAGGCGCGGTTGCCGTCCCCGCAGGGATGCTTGCCCATCAGGCGAGCAATCCCCTGACCGCGGCGCGCGCCGGCCTGCAACTGGCGATGGAGTCGATCGGGCGATGGGTCGACCTCGCAGCGGACCGCCGGTTGGCACTGCTCGACGATCTGGGCCAGGTCCTGGAGGACATGGACCGCACCACGGAATTGCTCCGCGCGGTGCGCGAGCAAGGTACCACCCGCGGGGCGGGGGCCGGACCGCGCCCCGAGCGCTTCGACGCCGTCCGGGTCATCCGATCGTGTCTCACGCTGGAGCGGCGGCTGCTTCGCGATCGCGGCATCGACCTCGATTTCACGACGGCGCTCGAGGCGACGTATCTCCGGGGCGACCCGAATGCGCTGTTCGATTTGCTCGTCAACCTCGTGAGGAACGCGGCAGAGGCGAGCGGGGAAGCGCCCGCGCCTGTGACCGTGCAGCTGGATCAGAAGGGCAGGGATCTCGAGCTGGTCGTCCGCGGCCGCGGACCAGCCGCGCATCTCGGGAAGACCCGCAGCGTCGCCGAGAGCATCTTCGGCGGGACCGTCACCGTGGAATCGACACTCGCCACCGGGACGCGCTGTACGATCACGTTGCCGCTGCCACCGCAGCGCGAGGCCGACATGCGCCGCCCTTAGGCCAGCAGAGCCTCGAGATCGAGAGGCCGCGTGTGCATCCGGATGCCGCCGTCCGGGCCGCGCGGCCATTCGTTTTCAGGCCGGTCGCAATACAGCTCGACGCCGTTGCCGTCGGGATCGCGCAGGTACACCGCTTCGCTCACGCCGTGATCCGATGCGCCTTCGAGCGCAACGCCGTGCTCGAGCACGCGCCGCACCGCAACCGCGAGGGCCGCGCGGTCGGGAAACAGAATCGCGAAATGATAGAGCCCGGTCGTCCCCGAGGGTGGACGTGGCGCACCGCGGCCCGCCCAGGTGTTGAGGCCGATGTGGTGATGGTAACCACCGGCGGATAGAAAGACGGCGTCGGGGCCGTAGCGTGCCGTAATCTCGAAGCCCAGAGCATCACGGTAGAAGGCCAGCGCGCGGTCGAGATCGCTGACCGTCAGGTGCACGTGACCGATGCGGGTGCGCGGATCAATGGTCATGTCGTCCTCAAAACACTCCGGGGTTCCCCGGTTACATTTCCCGCATGAACGCAGCCAAGATTCCTACCCCGGTGAACGAACCGGTCCTCAGCTATGCCCCCGGCAGTCGTGAACGGAGCGACCTCAAGCAGGCGTTGAAGGACCTCAACGGCCGGCAGATCGAGATCCCGGTTGTGATTGGCGGCAAGGAAATCCGCACCGGCAAGACCGTCGATGCGGTGATGCCGCATTGTCACCGCCATGTGCTCGCGAAAGTGCACCAGGCTGGCCCGGAACAAGTCGCCGGCGCAATCAAGGCCGCCCGAGAGGCATGGCGCGAGTGGTCGCGTTGGGGCCTCGCCGAGCGCGCGGCCGTCTTTCTCAAGGCGGGCGATCTGCTCGCTACGCGTTGGCGTGCCATGGTCAACGCCGCCACGATGCTCGGTCAGAGCAAGACCGCCTTCCAGGCCGAGATCGACGCGGCCTGCGAGCTAATCGATTTCTGGCGCTTCAACGTCCACTACGCCGAGCGGATTCACGCCGAGCAGCCGCTGTCGCCACCGGGAGGCGGGACGTGGAACGCGATGGACTACCGGGGCCTCGAGGGATTCGTCTACGCCATCACGCCGTTCAACTTCACCTCGATCGGTGGGAATCTGCCGACCTCGCCCGCGATCATGGGATGCACGGTCGTCTGGAAGCCCGCGGCGACGGCGGTCTACTCCAACTACCTCCTGTTTCGGCTGCTCCAAGAGGCTGGTCTCCCGCCGGGCGTGATCAATTTCGTCCCCGGTCCCGCCACGGTGATCAGTGAACGGCTGCTCGCCGACCGCCACCTGGGCGGCATCCACTTCACCGGCTCCACCGAAGTCTTCCAGACACTGTGGAAGCAAGTCGCAACTAATCTCACCGGGTACGCCGACTATCCGCGGCTCGTGGGCGAGACGGGCGGCAAGGACTTCATCCTGGCACACGCGAGCGCCGATGTGGATGCGCTTGCTACGGGACTCGTGCGCGGCGCGTTCGAGTACCAGGGGCAGAAATGCAGCGCGGCCTCGCGCGCCTACATCCCCGAATCCATCTGGCCCAAGGTGCGCGAGCGCGTGCTCGGAATGCTGGCGGAGGCCCGCGTCGGCGACCCCGCCGACTTCCGCAACTTCATGGGAGCGGTGATCGACCGGAAATCGTTCGAGAAGATCAAGCAGTACGTGGACCGCGCCAGGAGCGATCCCAAAGCCAAAGTGCTGTTCGGTGGTGATTGTGACGACGCGGATGGCTACTTCGTGCAGCCCACGCTCATTCAGGTGGAAGACCCGGCCTACCGCACGATGTGCGAAGAGATCTTCGGGCCGGTGCTCTCGCTGTACGTGTATCCGGACAAGCAGTGGCAAGACACGCTCGCTCTGGTGGACCGCACGTCGCCCTACGCACTCACCGGTGGCGTGTTTGCGCAGGACCGTGCCGCATTGGCGGAAGCCGACGCCGCGCTCCGCTACGCCGCCGGCAACTTCTACCTCAACGACAAACCCACGGGTGCGGTGGTTGGACAGCAGCCGTTCGGTGGCGCGCGCGCGAGTGGCACGAACGACAAAGCGGGTAGCCTGCTCAACCTGATTCGTTGGACCAGCGCCCGTGTCGTGAAGGAGAACTTCGTTCCGCCGCGTGAGCCCTGGTACCCATTTATGGCAGAGGCCTGAATACGCGCCCACCAATTCTGGTGCTTGTACTGGCGGGCGCGTTCCTGATGCTGGTTGTCTCGCTGCTCATCGGCTCGTTCTCAACGCCCGAGTTTCCACCGTACCAACTGGGCCCAACCGCTGAGGACACGTACACTCTCGACGCGTCGAGCGGTGAGCGCTGGCAGCGCTTTCACTTCGCGCAGAACGCAGTCGTTGACTCCGGGCCTTGGGACATTGCCTTCCGCCGCAATCACGTCATCACCGCGCCTGGCGCGGGCGCGCTCGACCTGGGGCCGGTGAGCTTCGATTCCGTCGCGGAGCTGCCTACCGGGGGGTACGCCCAGACCACCTTCGACGGTGACAGCACCAACCCGGCGATCGGGAAGTGGTATGCGTACAGCATGTTCTCGCACCTGCTGACGTCGAAACACCACGTGTACGCGGTCCGCACGGCCGACGGCCGGTTCGCGAAGCTCGAGATTCTGGCGTACTACTGTCGCCAGGTGGGCGCCGCCTGTTACACGATGCGGTATAAAACAACGCGCCCCCGGGCGATATCGCCGGGGGCGCGTAACTGAGAGACCGCGGGATTACTTGCCGGGCGGCAGGATCTTGAACATTCCGGTCCCGCACACGGGACAGACACCCTTTAGCGCGGGGCGGCCGTTGGCCATCTTCACCTGCTGGGCGTTTGAGATCTTCCGCTTCGCCTTACACTTCACACAGTAACCTTCATCCGCGGCCATCGGTGCCTTTCCCTTCGCCATTGTCGGTCGCTCCTCCAGTTCGGGGGCACGGGGGGGAACGGGAAGCCTGCAAGCGCCAGACAACATAATATGGTCGCGCTAGGCGGGGGTAACCGGACCGTCGTGAAACCCATTGCGTTTGTGCGTTCCGTCACAAAACGGTTTGGTCGCCGATCCCCCACATCTGCACAGCACAACGACTTCCGCCGGTTTGCCGTCCTTGCGGGGCGGGGGCGTCAAAACCCGCCCGTCGGGCGCCACGATCCGCACCGGGCCCTCGATGATGAGCGGCCCGTTCGACTTCGGGGTTATGGTCACGTCGCTCATGCCGCCAATATAGCGGCACGGTTCGAGAGCCGGCGGGTAATCTTCCGCGTGCGTGGCCTCGTTGTTCTTTGCGCCGCACTGACGGGGGGGGCGTGCCTCGCTGAGCGTGGGCCGTTCGCCAACCGCATGGCCCATTCGGGTACGACGTACCTCTCGCGCGCCGCCCGTCAACCAGTCAACTGGCAACCGTGGGGGCGCGACGCATTCGCGCTCGCCGCGAAGCTCGACCGTCCCGTTCTCCTCTACATCGGCAGCGATTCGTGCCGCTGGTGCGCGGAAACCGATCGCGCGATCTACACCGACGCCGAGATCGGCGCGCTCATCAACGCGCTCTTCGTGCCGGTTCGGGTGGACCGTGACGAGCGCCCAGACGTCGCCCAGCGCTACCAGGCGGCCGTCGAGCGCTTGGCGGGGCTGCGCGGCTGGCCGCTCACGGTGTTTCTCACGACCGATGGCTCGCCGTTCTTCGGCGGCACGTATTTCCCGGCGGACGATCCCATCACGGGACGCGGTTTGAAGCAGCTGCTGCCCGAGGTCGCCAGGAGCTATCGCGACCAGCGCTCATTCGTTGTCCAACAGGCGGCACTGGTCCGGCAGCTCGTGTTTAGCGGCAGCGGCGACTCACGCGGCGTGCTGCGGGCATCTGGGGTCCGCCAGGGCATTGACGCGCTCGCCCGTCAGCTGCGCGACGCGGTGCGTACGGGTGTCGCGTCGGGCAGCGTGGTGCACGCCGAGGCCGCCTCCCTGCTGCTCACCGAGTACGCTCGCTATCGCGATACGATGGCGCTGGCCGTCGCCCGGCAGGCGTTGGACATCATGCTCGACACCACGGTGGCCGCGGGCGGCGAGGATCCGCCGCGGTTAGTGCGTGCGGCACTCGTGGGCAGTCTCGCGAAGGCGTGGGTCGTTACCGGCGAGTCGCGGTATCGCGATGCCGGCCGCACCCTCGTGCGCGGGCTGGCACGCGAGCTCCCGAATGTGGCTTCGCTGGGCGGCGATGCAGTCTTCGCCGACCAGCAGGCGTATGTGATCGAGAATCTGATGCTCGCCGCGGCGACATTGGGCGAGCCGGGGGTGGAGCAACACGCGCGCGCCGCGCTTGACGTGCTGCTGCAGCGGGCGTACGCGCGGGGGTGGGGCGTGCGGCATGCGGTCGCGGGATCTTCGGCGACGGGAGGGACGACGCCACAAGGGTTGTTGCAGGACCAGGTACAGGTCGCGTCCGCTTGTCTCGCGGCACACCAGCTCAGCACCGACACGCGCTATCTGGACATCGCGTTGGACCTCGCCGCGATTCTCGAGCGCGTCTACGCCGATTCTTTCGGAGGCTACTACGACGTCGCGGCACCCGCGGACCCGCCGCCGCTGCTGTTCGGCGACCGCACCAAGCAGGTCTTCGACGACGTGCTGCCGGGCGCCAACTCCGCGGCCGCGCGCCTGCTCGCCCACGTGTCCGCCGTGACCGGAGACCCGTCCTACCGCCGCCGCGCGCAGGCGACATTGGAGGCCTTCGCCGGCAGCGTGCCGCGCGCGGGGATCCGCGCAACGACGTTCCTGGCTGCGGCCCGCGAAACCCTTGGAGCACCGTGACCAAGGCTCTGCGGCCAGGGTCACTCTCATGGTGAACGATGGCGCCCCGGATACTGAGGTAGTCGCTCGTGTGTTGGGCGGCGATGCGGAGGCGTTCGGGATTCTCATCCGGCGATATGAGCCGGGGTTGCTCCGCTTCGCCACGCGCATGCTCGGCAATCCCGATGCTGCCGCGGACGCGGTGGCCGAGAGTCTCGTGCGGGCCTACCGCCATTTGGCACAATGCCGCGATCCCGCGCGGCTGCGGAGCTGGTTGTACCGGATCACGGGCAATCGCTGCCGCAGCCACCTCGCGCGACGGCGCACGAACGACATCTCGCTCAGCGACGCGCCGCCCCTGGCGGATCCGTCGGATACATGGGCAGTGCTGGAGCGCGGTGAGCAAGTCGCTCTCGTCGAGCGCGCGCTGCGGGGGTTGCCCGCGGAAAAGCGCGAGGCGTTCGTGCTGAAGCACGTCGAGGGGATGAGCTACGAAGAGATGGCGACGGTGACGGGGGCCCGAATTCCCACGCTGAAGATGCGCGTGCATCGCGCCCGGGAAGCATTGCTGGCGGCACTGGAGGAGTTGGTATGATGATGAGCCCAATTGATCCGCGGTTGCAGGAAGCGCTCGATGGCGAGCGCGATCCGGCCGAATTGCCGGCGGATCAGCGGGAAGCCTACGCCCGGCTGACGGCTGCGGCGCAGCTCCTGGAGGCGCCGCCGCCGGTGAGCGTGGCTGACCGCGTCATGGCCGAAATCCGGCAGATGCCCGCGCAACCGCGCGCTGACAGTACTAGCCGGCGGCTCGGCCGCTGGCTCACACGACCGCGGGCGGTCACGTTCCGTCTGCGGCCGGCGTGGACGTTGGCACTGGCGGCCGGCCTCGCCGGCATCCTCTTGATTCCGGCGGGACCGGGCAGTCTCACGCCCGGTGCAACGCAAGGCATTGCGCGATTCGTGGGCCACTTCCCGGGCGCTCGCTCCGTCGAAGTCGTCGGCTCGTTCAACAACTGGAGCCGTGGCATGCTCCACCTGCGCGATGACGACCACGACGGCATCTGGCACGGCGACGCCGTTCTGCCCGCCGGCCAACACGAATACATGTTCGTCGTTGACGGCGAGCGCTGGGTGGCGGATCCGCTCGCGGGCCGCTACGTCGATGATGGGTTCGGCGCCGGCCAGGAAAACTCGGTGCTCATCGTGCGACCGGCGGCTGCGCAGCCATGAGGCGAGGGGCCCCCCCACTGCTCGCGCTTGCGCTGCTGATCGCGGGGCCGCTCGCCGCCCAAAGCGGCTCCCCCGCCTCTGCTCGACTCGCGGGACGTGTGCCGGACGCCGCGCAGCCGGCGATTGATTCGATCATCGCCCGAGCCGTGGCCGAGAGCCTGCCGAGCGAGCCGCTCGTGCAGAAGGCGCTCGAGGGAAGCGCGAAGGGGATTCCGGCCGATCGCCTCGTGAACGGGGTGCGGCGCGGCCTGCTACAGCTGCGCGAGGCGCGCATCATCGTCGCGCGCACGGTGCCGGGACAGTCGCCGCCGGAAGGTCACGTTGCGGCGGTGGCTGCGGCGTTGGCGCGCGGCCTGAGTCCGTCTATCGTCGAACGCTTGCTCACCCTCGCGCCGAACGAGCCACCCGCACCGGCGCTGCATGCGGCGGCTGATCTGGTTGCGCATCGCTTCAACGCCGATTCCGCTGCCGACCTGCTGGTCGAGGCCCACAACAAAGGCTTGCGTGGCGAGCGCTTACTCGACGTCGCCGTCGCCGCCGATCACGAGCTCCAGCGGGGCGGTGGCCGGACGCCATCCGAGGCGTTGGCGCGTGTGCGGGCCATGCTGCCGAACGTCCCGGCGCCGGAGACTGTGACGCGCCGTGGGACCAAGGGGTCGTAAGGCGGCACTGCCCTAGCTCGTGTAGTCGGAGTTGATCCGGACATACTCCGGGGAGAAATCGCAGGTCCACACCACCGCCTCTGATCGGCCCAGTCCCAGGTCGAGCCGGAGGCGGATGGCTTTTTGCCGGAAGATGGCGCGCGCCCTGGCCGGATCGGCCCGAGCGGTCGCGCCCCCGCTGGCCAGTGTGAGCCAGCCACCGTCGATCGCGGCGTCGAGCGTGATCCGCTCCGCGACCAGTGCCACGCCGGCCGTTCCGGCGGCCGCGAGCACTCGGCCCCAGTTGGGATCACCGCCGTAGATCGCGGTCTTCACCAGCGTCGAGCGCGCGATCGCGCGTCCCACTTCGCGCGCGTGCGTCTCCGTCTGGGCCCCGGTGATGTGGATTTCCAGCTGTTTGGTCGCGCCTTCACCATCTTCTACAACAGCGAGCGCCAGCTTGCGTGCCACCTCGGTCACGGCCTCGTCGAACAGCTTCCAGGTGGCGCCGTCGCGCGAGGGGTCGATGCCGGAATGTCCATTGGCGAGCAGGACCACGGTGTCGTTGGTGCTGGTGTCGCCGTCCACCGAAATCGCATTGAAGGTGCGGTCGACCACGCGCTTCCAGAACGGCTGCAGGACGCCGGGCTCCGACACCGCATCCGTGGTGAGGACGCCGAGCAGCGTCGCCATATCGGGATGAATCATGCCGGCGCCCTTCGCCATGCCGCCGATCGTGATCGGTCCACCGGGCGTTTCGAGTCGCACCGCGCAGTGCTTGGGGCGCGTGTCCGTCGTCATGATCGCCCGCGCGGCATCGGCGCCACCGGTAGGGGAGAGTTTTGTCGCCGCCTGCCGCAGCCCGCGCTCGACTTTGTCCAGCGGCAGCGGGACGCCGATCACGCCGGTCGAAAGCACGAGCGCGGTCCGGGGTGGCAGGCCGGCTGCCTCTTCGGCGCAACGCGCCATCGCGCGCGCGGCCTCGAGCCCCGCGGCGCCGGTGCAGGCATTCGCGATGCGCGCGTTCATCGCGACGGCGCGCATGCGTCCGGGACGCTCGCTCAGCAGGTCGGCGTCATAGATGACCGGCGCGGCGCGCAGCGCGTTGCGCGTGAACACGCCGGCGGTGGCGCAGCTCGTCGCGCTCACGAGCAACGCGACGTCGAGCGCCCCATCCGCTTTCAAGCCGGCATGCGCGGCGGCGGCGCTGAATCCGCCGGGCGATGTCGCCGATCCATCCGGAATGGCAGTGATCGTGGCAGGCATGGCCGGTCAAAATAGCGGCCGAGCGTCGCTTGTGTAACCGCTCGCCATTTCTTATCATAGCGCAACCATCCCGGAGGGTCCCGTTCGATGTCGGATCCGTTCCTCAGTTCCGACGAATACGACGAACGTGCGCATCGGCTCTACAACGAAGGACAGTACGACGACGCCATAGATACCCTGCGCGAGGGCCTGGGGCTGTATCCCCACGCCGTCGAGCTGCACGTGGGCATGGGCTACGCCCGGCTCGCGCGCGAGGAGTTCGCCTGGGCGCGGCGTGCCTTCGAAGAAGCGCGCGGTCTCGATCCCGATCACGAGGACACGCTCGCCGGGTTGGGCGAGGTCCTGCTCAAGTTCGGCGAGCGCGCCGCGGCGCTCGCGTGCTTCGAGCGCGTGCTGTCGCTCGGCTTTCAGGACGATCACGATCTGATGTTGCAGATCGGCCGCGCGCTGTTCCGCGAAGGAGTCCTCGATCAGGCGCGCCGCTTTTTCGAAGGCGCGCTGCGCGCGCATCCTGATTCCGCGGATGCCGCTGCCTGCGTCGGGTACGCCGCGCACCGGCTCGCCGATGAGGGGGGCAGCCTGCACTGGCTGCGCCGCGCCCTCGAGCTCGATCCGAGTCTGGGAGAGGCGCGGATCTATCTCGCGAATCTCCTGTACGACCGCGGCGAGTACGAAGCCGCGCTATTCCATCTCGAGCGCACCGGGCCCGAGGAGCATTACGACGCCCTCGCGATATGGCGGCTGGTCGAGCTGAAGAAGAGCGTCTACCGCCTGCCCGACGACGATCCCGAGCTCGTGCCGTGGAACGAGCGACTCAACGAGCTCGCGGGCGACGCCGCCCCGGAGGACCTCTTGCTCTCGGAGATCGAAGCGATGGGGCCGGACGGCCAGATCCGCGATCCGCGCCAGCTGGAGCTGTTCGGGACGCTGCTCACCGAGCTGCAGGGCATGAAAAAGGGCGGCAGTGACGTCAGTGGCGAGCTGCACCGCGTGAGCACCGTCACGGGCGCGACGTACGTCGGTACATGGGAAGAGATCGTGCGCCAGATGAAGGACGATGCTATCGAATGGGCGGGCGGCTCACTCGAGGAGTACATGGAAGCCAGCGCCAAGCGGTGGCGCAAGCAGACGGGAGTGGCGATCCCCGCAACGGATCCGGAGAGCTTCCTACGTGCCGGTGCTGATGCCGGGGTATTAAGAATCCTGCATTAAACGGGAAACGGGAAACGTACAACGGGAAACGTGAACTGCATCCGCGTTTCCCGTTTCTCGTTTCCCGTGATTCTACATTGGGGGTCGTTTAAACCGCACCGCAATCGACAGCGGACCGTCCCCTAGTGCGACCAGCGTGACGGCTCCGGCCAGCAGCAGCGCCTCGAGCTCGAAATTCATGCCGTTGCGCACCTTCACCGCCAAGATCGCGCCGACCATCACCACGGCCATCGCCGCCGCCCACGCCCGCGTCAGGATCCCGAGCAAGATGCAGATCGCGCCGACGGTCTCGATCGTCATCAGGATGACCGCAAAGATGGTCGAGAACGGGAACCCAACGTTGGCCAGCATGTGGGCGGTCGCGCCGATGCCGCGCTCGAACTTGGCGATGCCATGAATCAGAAACACCCCGCCCACCGCCAGGCGCATGAAGAAAGCCGCATACGGCGTTAATGAGTTCACGAGGTCTCCGCTAGAACATGGACATCGCGAGGAACGACCGCAGATTGTCGTTCGTCACGCGCAGCCGGGCGGACAGGAGCCGCACGACCGACCAAAGAACCTTGTACGCGACGTCGCGGTTGAAATCGAGGAGCAGCTCGAAGTCGGAGCGGGAGATGGTGATGAGGGTGCAGGCGGTGTTCGCGATCACGTCGGTGGAGCGCTCGGAGCGATCGAAGATGGACATCTCCCCGAAGCACGACCCCGGCTTGAGCACCGCGAGGGCTTCCTCGCCGGAGCCCGGGATCGTTCGGGAAATCCGGACTTCGCCTTCCGAAATGAGGAACAGGCGGTTGCCCGGCTCGCCTTCCTTGAAGACGTACTGGCCGACGGTGAACTTCTGCTCGCGGCACACTTCCGCGACTCGCGCCAGCTCGCCGTCGTCCAGGTCCTGGAAGATGGCCGCTTGCTTCAGAAGTTTGACGTCCACGGGGGTGAAGGTACGACGCGAGATAGTGGCGGGCAAGTGAAACCGTGGGTAGCGGCCGCGGATGTCGTGACGGCGCTGCGCTTTCCGCTCGCCGTCGCGTTCCCATTCGTCAGATCGCCGCTGGGGCAGCTCGCCCTCGTCGCGGCGGTCGCCGCCACGGACGTCGCCGACGGATTGATGGCGCGGCGCCTGGGCGCCTCCCGCGCCGGCGCGCTGCTCGATCCCATCGCCGACAAGGCGTTCATGGCGGTGGCCTTCGTGACCATCGCGCGGCGCGGACTGCTCGAATGGTACGAGCTGCTCGGCGTGCTGCTGCGCGATTTGCTGGCCGTGCTCGGCTTCCTGGCCACGCTGTTCCTGCGCCGGCCGGTCGCGCTGCCGGCGCGCGCAGGCGGCAAAGCGGTCACGATCGCGCAGCTGCTCACGTTGGTCGCCGCGATCGCCGAGTCCCCTCACGTCCGCCGGCTCGCCTGGGCCACCGCGGCCATTGCAGTGTACGCTATCTGGGATTATGGGCGCACGGCCGCGCGCAAGACGGCACAGGCGGGGGCGGGCGGGGGCGGGGGGGCCGCACAGTGAGACCCAGAGTGGGCACCGGGATGCGAATAATCGTCGTGCTACTGGCGGTCGTGCTGACCACGCGGGTTGCCGCGGCACAGGAGTTCGTGCCACCCAAGAACCGCGCGCACAGCGGCACGCGCGTCGGGTTGTTCGGGTTCGGCGTCCGCGGCGGCGTGGACCTGCGGGGTGCCGGCCAGCTGGTCTTGGGGACGACCTTGGACGTCGGCGATCTCTTCTCCAATCGCGTCCGCATGCGCCCCTCCGGCGAAATCGGTGTGTTCAACGGGCCGAACACGTACGTCGGCAGCTTCGATACGATGTGGCGGTTCACGGAGGACGAAGAGGTCGCCACGCCGTACATCGGGCTGGGACTTTCGGTGGCAGGTCGGGAGAACTGCGGCGCCGACCCGCAATGCCCCGACCTGTGGCTCAATCTGACGTTCGGCTTCGAGCTGCATTATCGGTCCACGTTCAATTGGTTGATGGAATACCGCGCGATGGATGCGTTTCGCCGTCACCGTGTGTTCGTGGGCCTGACCACGCGCCGGGGTAATTGAGGTGGCTCGCACGGCCGAGGTCACGATGCGGTGGCTGCGGCAGCTGCAATTCGCAGGCGGAGGTGCCGGACGTCCGGAGATCCTCGTGGACGGCGATACCACGGTCGCCACGTCGCCCGTCGAGCTGCTCCTGCTCGCCGCCGCGACCTGCAGTGCGTCGGACGTCGTGATCATTCTCCAGAAGCAGCGCGTCAAGCTCGAGTCCCTCGACATCTCCGTGCGCGGCACGCGCCGGGAGACGGAGCCGCGCCGCTTCACCGCGATCGCGTTCCATTTCTCCGTGCGCGGGGAAGGCGCCGACGACGTGAAGGTGCGGCGCGCGATCGATCTCTCGCTCGAGAAGTACTGCTCCGTCGTCGCCTCGCTCGCGCCCGACATACCGATCAGTTACGACGTCACCATTGCCTAGCCTGTTGCTGGTGCCTCTGCTGGCGTTGTGTGCACAGCAGCTCACCGCGACGGAGATGAGCGTTGGTGGCGCCGCGGCGATGGCGCGGCGGACGTTTGTGGGTGCGGAGCTCGGTCTCGCCCGTCGTCCCAGCACCGATAGTCGTATCGCGCTGGCCGTGGCCGGCGGCAGCAGCGCCGAACGCGCGGCGGCGCGCGCGCAGCTGACCCTGCAGCTGCTCGTCAATCCGTCCGCGCGCTCGGGGATGGGACTGTACGCGGGGGTGGGGACGGCCTTCGTCGCTCGCCGCGAGTCGCCGGGACAGGGATTTCTCGTCGTGCTGTTGGGATTGGAAGGACGACCGGGGCGACGGCAGGGCTGGTACGTGGAGTTGGGCCTCGCGGGCGGAGTCCGCGCGGCGGCGGGATGGCGCCTGCGGCGATTTCCGCCGTGGTGGTCTGGACGAGCGGGAGGCCGATAAAACAAAAAGGGCGCCCAGTCGGGGCGCCCTCCTGCCGCAGACGTCTGCCGTCAGGCGCTGGCGCCGACGGGGGCGGTGCGAGCCACGACCGGGCGGCAATAGCGCTCGCCCAGCAGGCGCAACTCGTTCAGCTCGGTCTCGGTCAGGTCAGTGAAGCGATCGGCGAGATACAGCAACGTGTCGTCGAACCATTCCTTCTGATGCTCGAGAGAGGCTTCCAGCACTCCGCAGCGGAGAATGTGAGAGAACAGCTCGTCGCGCGCCTGCTCGAAGCTCGTGGGGATTGCGTACTTCCGGGGCTCACCACGCTTTTTGGCCATGCAGGGCATTTCCCTTCGGGTTGGAGTTTGGGTAAACGGCGCCGCAAGATAATTGGTTGTGTGGTATAATGCCACAGCGACGACGCGGGTTCCCGCGTTCCGGGAGGAAGCAATGAGCGAAGAAGTCTACGGGCCAGAACGAGCACAGCGCTTGGTGGCGCTGCTTCGGGCGTTGGCCGAGCGAATACAAGAGCTTGACCGCACGGGCCGGCTGCTCGATGCGGCGCCGGAGCTACAGAAGCTGCTGGGCAACGCGCGCAGCGAGCTGTTTCACTACGAAGTGCGCAGCACCTACGACACACCGGACGTCGCGGAGAGCCGCCGCATTGTGGAAGAGGCGATGGGCGACCTGTCACTCGACGAGCCGGAAGATGAAGAGCCCTGGCGCAGGGATTCGCAGGCATGAATCGGTTTTATGTCGTGGTGGGCGTGGTGGCCGTGGTATTGGCACTCGCGGTTTTTGCACTTCTCAAAACGGGCGGTGGCGCACCGGCGGCGGCGACCGGCGCGCCACCATCCGTGGTCGATGACGGCTTCCGCGGCTATACCCTCGGCGATTCGACCGCGAAGGTCGAGATCACGGAATACTCCGACTTCGAGTGCCCGTTCTGCGCCAACTTCACGACGATTCAGATGCCGACGATCAAAGAACAGCTGATTGCGACGGGCAAGGTGCGCTGGCGCTACCGCGACTTTCCGCTTCCCGGGCACGCGTATGGCCGCTTCGCGGCGCACGCCGCGCAATGTGCCGGCGAGCAAGGCAAGTTCTGGGAAATGCACGATCAGTTGTTCTATCACCATCAATGGGCGCAGACCGGCAAGGATCCGTCGCGGCTGTTCCGGGATTTCGCCCAGGCCGCCGGCCTCGATCTCGCCCGCTATGCTGAGTGCATGCAATCGGGCCGCTTCGCGTCGCGCATCGAATTCAGCCGCCAAGAGGGGCTCACACAGCTGGTGGACGGCACCCCCACCTTCTACATCAACGGCAAGAAGTTCAGCGGACCACGCGCCACCTCCGACGCCTTCAAGGCGATCGTGGACAGCATCATCGCGCATCAACCACGCGCCGCTCGTCGGTAATGCGGTACCGCCAGGCGATCGCGCTGCTCGCGCTCGTCGGCTGCTTCATCGCCCTCTATCTCTGGCTCCACGCGCTCGGCGTGGGCGGGGGGGGGCCGCTCAAATGCGGGACCGGCGGCTGCGAAACCGTGCAGACCAGCCGCTGGGCCGTATTCCTCGGACTCCCCGTCGCGTTGTATGGGGTGGTGGGCTACGTCGCGATTCTCGTCGTGGCGCTCGCGGCACTGCGGCCCACGGCGCTGCTCGAGCGCAAATGGAGCGTGCTGCTGGTGGCCCTCTCGAGCGGCGGCTTCCTATTTACGCTCTACCTGACGTATCTCGAGTTGTTCGTCATCCACGCGATCTGCCGTTGGTGTGTCGGCAGCGCAGGGATCATGACGGTGATATGGGTGGTGGCGGTGCGGGGACTACTACGGAAGGAGGGAACGATGGAATGATGGAACGACAAACATCCTCCATCGTTCCATCGTTCCAACGTTCCGGCGTTAGGTCTCCTGCGCCTCGTACTGGTCCCGCAGCTTAGCGACCACGGCGGGATCGGCGAGCGTCGTCGTATCGCCGAGCGCCCGGCCTTCGGCGATGTCCTTCAAGAGCCGGCGCATGATCTTGCCGCTGCGCGTCTTCGGCAAGTCGGCGGAGAAGAGAATATCGTCCGGCCTGGCGAGCGCGCCGATCTTCTTCGACACGTGCTGCTTCAGCTCCTCGCGCAGCTCATCACTGGCCTGGCGTCCTTCTTTTAGGGTCACAAACGCGGCGAGCGCCTGTCCTTTGAGGTCGTGCGCCCGCCCTACGACGGCTGCTTCCGCGACGGCGGAGTGGTCCACGAGCGCGCTCTCCACTTCCATCGTGCCGATGCGGTGGCCCGCGACGTTGAGCACGTCGTCCACGCGGCCCAGAATCCAGAAGTAACCGTCCTCATCGCGTTTCGCGCCGTCACCGGCGAAGTAGGTGTCCTTCCACTTGCTCCAATAGACCGTCCGGTAACGTTCGTCGTCGCCCCAAATCGTGCGCAACATCCCGGGCCACGGCTTGGGGATGGCGAGATACCCGCCGCCGACCTTCACCTCTTTTCCCTCGCCGTCGAGCAGCACCGCTTCGATGCCGGGGAAGGGGAACGTCGCCGAGCCGGGTTTCGTGGCGGTGACGCCGGGAAGCGGCGTGATCATGATTCCGCCGGTCTCCGTCTGCCACCACGTGTCCACGATCGGACAGCGGCCGCCGCCGATGTGCTGCTGGTACCAAATCCACGCTTCGGGATTAATTGGCTCACCGACCGTGCCCAGCAGCCGCAGCTTGGAGAGATCGTGCCGCGCGGGGAGGTCGGTCCCCCATTTCATGAACGCGCGAATTGCCGTTGGGGCCGTGTAGATGACCGTCACGCCGTGCTTCGCACAGATCGCCCAGAATCGGTCCTTGCCCGGATGGTCGGGTGCCCCTTCGTACATCACCTCCGTAACGCCGAGGGCGAGTGGCCCGTATACGACGTAGGAATGGCCCGTCACCCAGCCGACATCCGCCGTGCACCAGAACACGTCCGAGTCTTTGAGATCGAACACCCACTTGGTCGTCGCAAACACGTGCGTCAGATAGCCGCCCGTCGTGTGCAGAATCCCCTTGGGTTTGCCGGTCGTGCCAGACGTGTAGAGGATGTAGAGCGGATCCTCCGCATCCATCGCCTCCGGCGGGCACTCCCGCTCCGCGCGCGCCATCAGCTCCGACCACCAGAGGTCGCGGCCCGTCCTGAACGTCACCGTTTGGCCCGTGCGTCGCAGCACGACGACGCGCTCGATGCTCGGCGTGCCCGAGAGCGCGTCATCCGCGTTCTGCTTCAGGGGCACGATCGCGCCGCGGCGATAGCCGCCGTCCGCCGTGATCAGCACCTTCGCGCCGGCGTCATTAATCCGATCGCGCAACGACTCAGCGGAGAAGCCTCCGAAGACCACCGTGTGCACCGCGCCGATGCGCGCGCAGGCGAGCATCGCCACCGCGACTTCGGGCACCATGGGGAGGTAGATGGCCACGCGGTCCCCACGTCTGACGCCCAATCCCTTCAAGACGTTCGCGAACTTGTTGACCTCGGCGTGCAGCTCGCCGTAGGTGATGCGCCGCACCTCGCCCCCCCCCGTGGGTTCGCCCTCCCAGATGAGCGCCACACGGCCGCTGTTGCCCGCGCGCACGTGCCGGTCGAGACAGTTCACCGACGCGTTGAGCTTGCCCCCGACGAACCATTTGGCGTGCGGCGGCTTCCATTCGAGCACGCGGTCCCAAGGACGGATCCATTCGAGTTGCTTCGCCCAGTCCGCCCAATATCCTTCCGGGTCCCGCCGCGCCCGCTCGTGCGGCGTGGTGTCGCGTACATACGCCTGGGCCGTGAACGTCTCTGGAGGGGGGAAGCGCCGCTGCTCGTCGAGGAGGGTTTCGATCCGGTCAGTCGCCATGATGCGGGATATTAAGGAAGAGGGTGACTCTAGCAAGTTGCACCCCGCCCCTCGCTATGCGGCAACGAATGAGAGTGAGCGGGCTCACGTGTTCTGGACAACCGCTTGATGCAGCACGTGTTAGAACGTATGGCATTGGAGTCGCATAAGCAGGCGGCGGAGGGATCATGTCACTTAGCCCCGCGGAGAACATACTGATGTCGCAGCGCCCGATGGAGAAGACTATTGCGGCACCGGAGCGGCTCGATCTCGAGTCCCGCACCGCGTTTCGCCGCTCCGCCGGGGAGGTCCTGGACCTGCTCGCCGAGGGGGCCGGCCGCCTGGTGATCGATCTATCGGGCACGCGCGCAGTCGATAGCGCCGGACTCGGCGCCCTGATGCTGATCCAGCGGAAGGCGGCGGAGCGCCGCCAGACCGTATGCCTGCGTGGCGCCAATGAGGAGCTGCGCTTCCTGCTCGTGCTCACGAAGTTGGACGACCTGTTCGAGCTGGAGACGGGCGTGTCCTGACGTGGTCCCCCCCCGGGCGGTGTCCTATATTGGCCACCCTATGGCGGGACCTTCCTCTTCTAGACCGGCCGCGCAGCGCAAGGTCCTCTTCGTCGAGGACGAGAAGGCGTTGCAGTACTCCTACGAACGGTTCTTCGAAGGCAAATACGCGATGGCCTACGCGCCGAACGGCGCCGAGGCGATGCGCCAGCTCAGCGATTTCGAACCCGATGTTTTGGTGCTCGACATGCGGCTGCCCGATACCGACGGCATCGCGCTGCTCCAACGCATTCGCGAGACGCGGCCCACGCTGCCGGTCGTCGTGACGACCGCGTACGTGAGCATGGAGCCGTTGATGAACGTGCTCGACCTCGGGCACAGCCGCTATCTCGTCAAACCCTACGAACTGAGCGAGCTCGCCGCCGCGATCGATGCTGCTGGCTGAAGGACTGCGGCACAGCTTCGGTTCGGTGAGGGCCCTCGACGACGTTTCTTTCACCGTACAGCCCGGTCAAACACTCGCAGTCTTCGGCCCGAACGGCGCCGGCAAGACAACCCTTCTCAAGGTTCTCGCGGGTCTGATCCAGCCCCAGCACGGGCGCGCGCATGTGGAAGGCGGCCGCCGCGCGATCGGATGGATCGGTCACCAGCCCCAGCTTTACGCGCAGCTCACCGTAGGAGAGAATCTGCGCTTTTGGGCGTCGCTCTACGACGCGCAGCCGCCTGTCGACTTGCTGTCTCGACTGGGGCTCGAGGAGCACGCCAACCGCCCGGTGCGCGCGCTGTCGCGCGGGCTCGTGCAGCGGGTGGCGATCGCGCGCGCGCTCGTCCACGACCCGCGCGTACTGTTGCTCGACGAGCCGTTCACGGGACTCGACCGCACAGCCGCCGAGTCGTTCGGCCGGTTGCTGGGGCAGCACGCGGCAGCGGGCAGGGCGGCGGTGCTCGTGACCCACAATGTCGAAGAGGGAACCGGGCTCGCGACTGATGTCGCGTTCATGCGGGCCGGCCGCTTCGTCCACCTCGCACCCCGCTCCGGCAGGGACGCGACCGACATTGCCGCTGCCTATCGCCGTGCCATCGGAGGCGCTGTTGCCTGACTGGCTCCGGCACGCCTGGCGGGTCACGCGGAAGGACCTCGTGGTGGAGTTCCGCTCGCGGACGGCCATTCTGTCGGCGGCAACGTTCGTCGTGCTGGTCCTCGTCGTGTTCAATTTCGGACGGGATCCGACCGCCGTATCTGCCGTGGATCTCGCGCCCAGCATTCTGTGGGTGACCTTCACATTCGCGGCGATCCTGGCGTTGAACCGCGCGTTCCAACTCGAGCTCGAGAATCAGGCGCTGGACGGATTGCTGCTCGCGCCCATCGGCCGCGGCAGTATCTATCTCGGCAAATTGCTGGCGAATCTGATATTCGTGGCGGCGATCGAGCTGCTGGGAGTGCCGCTGTTCGCGGTGTTCTTCAACGTGCCGGTGCTGCCCTACGCCGCGCCGCTCGCCGCGGTGATCGCGCTGGCGACGGTCGGGTTCGTCGCCGTCGGGACGCTGTTCAGCGCCATGACGGTGCGCACGCGCTTCGCCGAGCTGTTGCTTCCGGTTCTCCTGCTGCCGTTCATGATTCCCCCGCTGATTGGGGCGGTGCTTGCGACGTCGCGGCTGCTCGCCGGCCGTCCCTTGAGCGAGATCACGGGCTGGCTTAACATGCTGGCCGCGTATGACATTGTCTTCGTGGCTCTCGCCCTGCTGCTCTTTCCTGCGACGGTGAACGAATGAGAATGCTGCGTGTGGGCCGGTGGATTACCGCGATCGCGCTCGTGTTACTCGCGGGCGTCTATGTGCGGGCACTCGTGTATACGCCGGTGGAGCAGTCGCAGGGACTCGCTCAGAAGATTTTTTATCTTCACGTTCCGGCGGCGATTTGGGCCGAAACGGCGATGCTGCTGGTCGGCGTGGCGAGCATCGTCTACCTCTTCCTGAAGGACCCGCGGCTCGATCGCTTTGCGGCAGCATCGGCGGAAGTCGGCACGATTTTCGCCGCAATCGTGCTCACGACAGGTCCCATCTGGGGCAAACCGATCTGGGGCACGTGGTGGTCGTGGGACGCCCGCCTCACGTTCACGCTGTTCCTCTTCCTTCTTTATGTCGGCTACCTGCTGCTGCGCGGCGCCATAGCCGATCCCGCGGCACGAGCGCGCTTCGCCGCCGTGCTCGGCATTTGCGGAATGTGCTTGGTGCCCTTCATCCACTTCAGCGTGTACATGTTCCGCACGCTTCATCCGATGCCGATCGTGCTGAAGCCGAGCGCGCCCTCCCTCCCGGGAAGCATGCTGCTCACGTGGCTGCTGTCGTTGGGCGTGTTCACCCTGCTGTATGTGGGCTTCGTGGTGCAGCGCTACGCGCTGAGCTATTTGAACGAGCAGCTGGAAGCGGCTGGGGGAGAGCTCGGACATGCCTGACACCGTACCGCAGAACGCGGGCTACATGGTCGCCGCCTACATCGTGGTCGCGGTGATTCTGGTCAGTTACGCGGCATCACTGTACTTCCGGACGCGCCGCAGCCTTCGCGCGTAGCTCAGCGCGCGCTTCAGACAGCCGTTGGTGGCCGTCGGGCACTTGTGTGGCCCAGAGATTGAGTGCCTCGTCCGCCGCGCCGTGATCTCCCGCGTCATACAGCGCCTGCGCGTTGTGCCACAGTGCCGTCGCGCCGCCGCCGGCGGCGTAGGCACGCGCGAAGCGGGCGGCTGCTTCGGGAAACCGGCCCATGCGCTGATACAACGTGCCCGCCGCCATCGCGGCGTCCGCGCGCTCCTCGAGCGCGAGCGCCTGCTCGAACGCGCCGAGCGCCTCGTCCTGCCGGAACACCATCTGGAGCGCTTCGCCGAGCAGCATCCACGCATCCGCATGGTCGGGAAAGCGGATGCTGGCCGCACGCGCCGCTTCCACCGCGCCCCAACGATCCTCTACAGCGCGCGACAGATGGACGAGAGCGGGATAGGTATCGGCGAAACCGGGGGCGAGTTTGCAGCCCAGGCGCAGCCACGCGAGCGCCCGCCGTGGCGCCTCACGTTGACAGGCGGCCGCGCGGCGCGCGCAGTAGCGGCCGAGCGCCGCGCGAAAGGAGCGGAGCATTGCTTGATAATGGGGAGAGCCCCGGTGAGATTGCAACGGCGCATGACACGCGTCGAGGCATTGAACGGGCGCCGCATTGTCGTCACGCGCGCGCGGGAACAAGCCGGCGATCTGGTACGGGCGCTCCAAGATCTTGGTGCGGAAGCCGTATTGGCGCCCGTCATTCGTATCCAGCCGCTCGAGAACCTCGGCGCGTTGCGCGCCGCGCTCTCCGGTCTCTCCGCTTACCGCTGGGTCGTCTTCACCAGCCAAAACGCCGTGCAGATCGTGCTGGACCGCCTCGTCGCGTGGGGGCTCACGCCGCGCGTCTTCGCGGCCACAAGGGTCGCGGCGATCGGCACCGCAACCGCCGATGTCCTGAGGCAGCGCGGTCTCATGCCGGAACTGGTGCCGGATGAATTCGTTGCGGAAGCGTTGGCGGAGGCACTGATCGAACGGAGCGGCGGCAGTCTCGTTGGCACGCGCGTGTTGCTGCCGAGCGCCGAGGATGCGCGCGAAGTGCTGGTCGCCACGCTCAGCCGGCACGGTGCCAACGTCGAGAACATCCCTGTGTATCGCACCGTCCCCGTGCAGACGGAGCTTCGCGGCCTTGCGGCCGATATCACCGGCGGTCGCATCGACGCGGTGACTTTCACTTCGTCGTCCACCGTACGCTCGTTCTGTGATTTGGTCGGTCGCGCCGCGGCGACGTCTGACCGCTTTGTCACCGCCACGATCGGCCCCGTTACGGCGAGCACCGCCCGCGAGCTGGGATTGCGCGACATCATCGAGGCCGAGCCCCACACGGTTCCCGGGCTGGTGGCCTCGCTGGTGAGGCGGCTCGCATGAAGCTCGGTACGCGCGGGAGCGAGTTGGCGCGCTGGCAGGCCGACTGGGTGCGGCAGCGTCTCGCGGAGAGCGGCGTTCGCGCCGAGATCGTGGTGATCAAGACGCGCGGCGACGCCGAGGTAGACCGGCCGTTGCACGAGCTGGAGGGCAAGGGGTTCTTCACGAAAGAGATCGAGGACGCGTTGCTGGACGGCCGGATCGATGTCGCCGTGCACTCCCTCAAAGACTTGCCCACGACGCTCCCGGTTGGCCTGGCGCTCGGCGCCGTCCCGGCCCGTCACGATCCGCGCGACGCGTTGGTGAACGGCACGTCGTTGGGGGATCTCGCGCCCGGCACGCGGGTCGGAACCTCGAGCCTGCGGCGCGTTGCCCAGGTGCGCTTCCTGCGTCCCGATCTGCAAGTGGTGCCGTTGCGCGGCAACGTGCCCACCCGCGTTCGCAAAGTCGAAACGCACGACGGATTGGATGCCGCGCTCCTGGCAATCGCGGGTCTCGAGCGTCTGGGCCTTGGCAGCAAGGCGTCCCCCATTGACCCGCTCGAGGTGATGCCGGCCCCGGGGCAGGGCGCGCTCGGCATCGAGATTCGTGCCGGCGACAAGGCGACGCTGAAAGCCCTGCGCCCGATCCATGACGCCGCGAGCGCCGTCGCCGTGACCGCGGAGCGCGCGCTGCTCGCGGCGCTCGGCGGCGGCTGTCAGGCACCTGTCGCGGCCTACGTGGGGAGCCGGGAGCGGGGAGCGGGGAGCAGACTCTATGGGAGAGTGACCGCGACAGATGGTTCAGTTCAGCTCACTGCTTCTGCCGAAATCGACAACGCCACTCCCGAACGAGCCGGGGAAACGGTCGCGCGCTTGCTCCAAGGTGAGGGTGCGGCGACCTTACTCGCCCGATGAGCGCTGCCCAGTTTCCAATTCGTCGCATGCGGCGCCTGCGCCGTACGCCGGCGCTGCGTCGCCTCGTACAGGAGACGCACATCGTGCCGTCGCAGCTCGTGTGGCCGCTCTTCGTCGCGCACGGAGAAGGCCTGCGCCGCCCCGTCGCCGCGCTGCCTGGAGTCGCGCAGCTCTCTGTGGATGAGCTGGTGAAGGATGCCGAGCGCGCCGCATCGCTCGGATTGGGCGGCATCATTCTCTTCGGGATCCCGGAGACCAAGGACGCTACGGGCTCGGAAGCGCACGATGAGCAGGGCATCGTGCAGCAGGCCATTCGTGCGGTGAAGCGGGCAGCTCCGCAGCTGCTCGTCATCGGAGACGTCTGCTTGTGCGAGTACACAGATCACGGCCACTGCGGCGTGATCCGTGACGCCGACGTGGACAACGACTCGTCCGTCTATCTCCTCGGCAAGGTCGCCGTTATCCAGGCGCGCGCGGGCGTGGACCTGCTGGCGCCGAGCGACATGATGGACGGCCGGGTCGCCGGCATACGCAAGGCGCTGGACGCCGGGGGCTTCTCACACCTGCCGATCATGTCGTACGCCGCGAAGTTCGCGTCGGCGTTCTACGGACCGTTTCGCGAAGCTGCGGGCTCCACGCCGCAGTTCGGCGATCGCCAGACGTATCAGATGGCCACGGCCAATGGCGACGAAGCGATGAAAGAGATCCAGCTCGACCTCGACGAAGGCGCGGACATCGTGATGGTCAAGCCCGCGGGCCCGTGCCTCGATCTCATTCGGCGAGCCAAAGAACGCTTCGGCTCGCCGCTGGGAGCGTATCAGGTGAGCGGCGAGTACGCGATGATCAAAGCAGCGGCGGAGCGGGGAATGCTGGACGAAAAGCGGGCGATGTGGGAATCCGTGACGGCGATCCGGCGGGCCGGCGCGGATATCATTCTTACGTACTTCGCGCCGGACCTCGCCGAACAATTGTAGGGGCACAGCATGCTGCGCCCCCAATAGCCTACGTCAGGTCTGTGGCGCCGCGCGGCAGTAGCAAATACCGCCACAGGCCCGCGGCGGCCGTGCCGCCGAGCAGCGGACCGATCCAGTAGACCGCCTGACCGTGCCAGTCCCACGAAATCAGCGCGGGCCCGAAAGCCCGGGCCGGATTCATCGCGGCACCCGTGAGCACGCCGCCGCCTAGTGCACACACCACCACGACCAAACCGATGGCGAAGCCGCCCACCCGCTGCGCCTGTGACGAGACGGCGGTGCCGTAAACGGCGCTGACGAGGAAGAACGTGAACAGCGCCTCGAGCGCGATCCCGCCGAACAATCCCATGGCGCCGGACATCTGCGGCGTGCCTAGCGACGTGATACGTACCATCGATGCCGGAAAGAGCGCTTTGATGAGCAGCGCGGCAGTGATTGCGCCAAGCAGCTGCGCGAGCACGTATCGGCCCAACGTGGCGGCGTCGATCTGTTTGCTGATCCACAGCGCGAGGCTCACGGCTGGATTGAGGTGCCCGCCCGAAATGGGCATCATAATCGTGACGGCGAGCGCGAGTCCCAGACCGTTAGCGAGGGCAATGCCGAGATTGCCTCCCGCGCCGGAAACGTTGGCGACGACGCTGCCTGCACCGACTAAGACGAAGAGCAGAGTGCCGACGAATTCTGCTGCGGGAGCTCGGAGCGACCGGTAATTCACGGGTAACCTCTGGGTGAAAGCCGGGCCAATCTACCGAGCGCCGGTGTCGCGCCGCAACACCAGTGCGGCGTTGATGCCTCCGAATCCGAACGAATTTGAAACGACGGCTGACGGTGACGCCCTGCGGCCCCCTCCGCCGGCGGACCCCGGCAGGCAGTCCAGGTCGCAGCTCGGATCCGGGCGCTCGAGGTTGATGGTGGGAGGCAGCCAGCCGCGTGCGAGCGCCAGCGCGCAGATGGCGGCTTCGATGGCTCCGCTGGCACCCAGGGCGTGTCCGTAATAGCCCTTGGTGCCGCTGACGGTCAGCCGATAGGCGTGCTCACCGAAGACCTGCTTGATCGCCGACGTTTCGGTCGGATCATTGAGCGGCGTGGACGACCCGTGCGCATTGATGTAGCCGACCTCGGTCGGCGTGACATCGCCGTCGGCCAACGCCAGCTGGATCGCGCGCGCGGCCTGCCGGCCGTCGGGACGGGGCGCGGTCATGTGGTACGCGTCGTTCGTATACGCGTGACCGACCACCTCGGCATAGATCTTGGCGCCCCGCGCGACGGCGCGATTGCGCTCCTCGAGCACGAGGACCGCCGCGCCCTCGCCCATGACGAAGCCGTCGCGCGTCGCGTCGAACGGACGCGAAGCGCGCGCGGGGTCGTCGTTGCGGGTGCTCATTGCGCGAATGATGCTGAACGCGGCAAACGTGAGCGGCGCCAGCGGCGCCTCCGATCCGCCGGCGAGCATGACGTCGGCGCGTCCGTCGCGGACCACATGAAAGGCTTCGCCCACCGCGATCGTCCCCGACGCACAGCTCATCGCGTTCGTCGCATTGGGGCCGGTGAACCCAAACTCAATGGCGATGTTGCAGCTCGCGGCGCCGCAGAATACCGCCAGCGCGAGCGATGGATCGAGCCCGCGCGGACCTTCCGCCAGATAGCGTGGCACCTGCGACTCGCCGAACGCCACGCCGCCAAGTGCCGATCCCATCATCGTGCCGACGCGGTCGGGATCTTCCTGCCGCGGGGCAATCGCGGCATCGGCCAGCGCCAGTCCGGCGCTGGTGACGGCGAGCTGCGAGAACCGGTCCAGCCGCCGCGCGCGCTTCGCATCGAGGTGGTCCTGCGGACGGAAGTCGGGGATCTCGGCCGCCATATGGCTGCGGAACGGTGTCGGGTCGAACCGCGTGATGGTTCGGACCGCGGAGTTTCTCGCCTGAAGGCCGCTCCACAATCCGTCCGCCGCGGTTCCGATTGGCGTGACAGCCCCTATCCCCGTGATCACCACCCGACGCAAACGATTCATGTCGCTCCCCTTCGCATCTGCGAATACCCGGGCTAAGAGCCCGGGCTCGGCGTTTGTGAGCGCCCTGTAAGGGCGCACGTTGAAGCCGAGCGCGCCCTCTCAGGGCGCGTCAAATTCTGTCCATTTCCACCGCTCGTTTGATTCCCGCCAGTGTTCGCGACGCGATGCCGTGAATGAACACCGGTCCGATTACGAGATTCGCGGCCAGCCGCCCCACGAGCGGCCAACGCGGTCCATTCCAGGTGTGTACGATCTCGGCGTCGACTCCAGCGCTGCTTTCGACCAGCCGCCACACGACGTCCATGCCCCGCGTGATACCCCGGACGTGGCGATAGCGGATCTCCCCGGCGGCGCGGTCCACCGACATCTCGGACACCCACCACGTCGGATACTTGAGGAGCCCGCCGCCGAACGGGCGCCACGCGGCCATTTCGACGAGCCCGTCGTCGAGGATGCGGACCCAGCGGTAGTGAGGCAGGATG
>DASYTD010000191.1:0-1793 GCA_036002655.1 Gemmatimonadales bacterium | reverse complement strand
GTATGGCCAGGCGTGTGAAATACTCTGAGGCCAGCGGATCCCACGCGCACGATGTCGCCGTCTTTCAGGGGCGCGTACTCGAAGGAGACGCGATCCGTCGCTGGAAGACAGAGCCTGGCCCCAGTGTCGACTGCGAGCGCCCGGGCGCGGGACAGGTGGTCGGCGTGCACGTGTGTTTCGAGGACCGTGCGGATACGCCAGCCATGCTTCCCGGCCACGCGATGGTAAATCTGGGGCTCGAGCGAGGCATCGACCACGACGGCATCACCGTTTGAGCCGATGAGATAGGAGAGGCAGCCCTTCCCGGTGCGGCGCAGCTGCACGATCCGCGCGCTGCTCCCGGGGCAGGGAACGTCGGCGGTGTTCCAGGCCAGGCTCCAGGCGCGCATCCCGCCCTCGAGCGACACCGCGTCCAGGCCGCGCGCGCGCAAACGCTCGGCAGCCAGCATGCTCGTTTTCCCGGCGGCGCACACGGTCACGATGCGGTCGCCATTTGCGGGGTGGAAGTCGGCGAGGGCGGTCGGTTCGCCGCGCCGCAGCGCGTCGTACGCATCGGCGTGCACGCTGCCGGGGATGCACCACTCGGTGCGTTGGTCGGCGGGGCGCACGTCGAGCACCGTAATCGGAGCGCCGCGCTCCAGCAGCTGGCGCAGTTCGTCCCGCGACATAGTCGGTATTGTCATGCCGAACGGCTCACACGAAGAGTGTGACCGCAGCGTCCTTGGCGAAGTCGAGGAAGTCGCCAGAACCGTGCCGGGGCTGGCAGCCCGGGACGAAATCCTCCGGTTTGTAGCCGAAGACGTCGATCGAGAAGCCGCAGGGATAGACCTTCACCCCGGCGTCGATGACCTTTCGCAGGAGCTCGTCGACCGGCGGCACTTTGCTTTTGCGGAACCGCCGTCGCGTCATCTGCGTCGCCAGCGCTGTCATCCCTGGGATGGCCCCGACGAAGTTCGGCATCGGCATGGCGGGGTTCCCGAGCGTCGCAATCTGGAGTCGGCGGTTCTTCTTCTTGTGAATGATGTCGAGCCCGTAAAAGGTGAAGAAGATCGCCACCTCCCATCCTTTCTTCGCCGCCTGGAGGGAGAGCATGAGGGGAGGGTAAGCCCAGTCGAGCGAGCCCTTCGTAGCGATGATGGCGAGCCGGGCGCGCTTGGTAGACTGGGCGACATCCGGTTCTGAATGTGTCGAAGACTGTTGAGCGACGGTCGCGGTCATGTAGTCATCTCCCTATTGCGCGGGTTTCTGGGCCGTGAACAGCACCGCCTTCACGCCGTAGCCTTCAGCCGCGTCGCGCGTCGATTCCTTCCGGAACGCAAAGCCCGGTACGACCGTCGAACGCACCCGCTTGAACCCCGCGTCCTCGAGCAGCACGAACACCTCTCCCTCCGGGAGAGCGCCGCCGATTCAGCTGGCCCAGAGCTTGGGGTCGTTGACGATGGACTGGGACAGCTGTGTGGCGCTCACGATGTCGGCGATCGACACGCGCCCACCCGGCTTCAGCACGCGATACAGCTCGCCGATCACGCGGCGCTTGCGGAACGAAAGATTGATGACGCCGTTGGAGATCACGACGTCCACGCTCGCGTCAGGCAGCGGAACGTCTTCCATCGTGCCGAGCGGCATTCCATCGCGCCGCCCGCGAGCGCGGCGTGCGCCTCGGCCTTTGCGCACATGTGGGGGTTGAGATCCACGCCGAGCACGCGGCCGGTTGGCCCGACCTGCCAGCCCGCGATGATGCTGTCCAGCCCCGCGCCACTGCCGAGATCGAGGACCGTCTCACCCGGTTGCAG
>DASYTD010000190.1:0-3054 GCA_036002655.1 Gemmatimonadales bacterium | reverse complement strand
AGGGGCACGGCGGCGGGAAGAATGACGCGACGCATGCAGCAACTCTCCAGAGACGCTGGAATGATTGGGGATGAAAACGAAAACCGGCATCGAAGATACGATGCCGGCGGCAGGAGGCAATGCGGCTCGTTGCTACGGCCGGGGCGTCACCGTGAGCCGGTACCCCGAGATATCGCCACGCAATGCGTCGGCGCGCGTCGCCACCTGCTCGATCGTCGCCAAGTAATCCGACAGCTTGTGCCCCGGCCCAATCGTGAGCGTGACCAACGGTCCAGCGGTCAGATTGCCGAGCACGATGATCCGCGCCTCCTGCGTTCCGGCGCTGCGCGTGTAGGCGAGATATGCCGGCGTGGCCGGCTGCAGGTCCGAGACATCGGGACCGCGCAGCGTGATGACCACCGCGCCATCGTCAGACTGTGGTGTGGACAGCATCACCTGCAGCGATGTCGGTGACGCGAGCGGGCCGGTCCCGGCGTCATTGCACGCCGTGACCGCAGCGAGAGCCAGCAGTACCATCGTCACGCGCACGCGCATCAGCTGCCTCACTGTTTGGGTCTCGGGGCTGGCAACAGCCCCTCGGCGCGCAAGTACGCGCGCAAGTCTCCGACGTCCAGGACTCCGTTGCCGTTCCCTTGTCGATCGAGCATCCGCACGAGCGACGAGTCGGGCACTGCGCCCTGGGCGGCCAACAGCGCGTTCACGATCGTCGAGACGTCGATGGTTGCGGAGTTGGTGCCGAGACGCAGCGAATACGGGCGGAGGGGATGGTCACCCGGTGCATCATCGAATTGCGTGATCCGGATCCCGTACCGGCCAGTCGCCGGAATTGTATACCGCAGCGAGTCGATCCCCTCGATGCAGTCGCCGAATGCCAGGCGATTGCCGGAGGGATCCAACAAGGAGAAATCGCGACAGAAGGGGACCGGAGCGGCGATCAGCTGGAGCTGCGTTCCCGCCTCGAGGTCCACGGCGAAGTAATCGACATCGTACGGGTTGATCGTGCCCGAGATCGTGTCACCGAGCTTCGCGAGCGTCGCGGTTTGCAGCCCATCGTTCGGCTCGACTTCCCGAACTGCTTGCGGTTGCTGCGCCGCGCTGGGAAGCGCGAGCACGATCAGGCAGGCCGTAATGGAGCTGGACCGATGCGAGCGCATGTGCGAGCGACAGTCGCAAGTCTCGCGCCACCTATGGAGCGGATGGGATTCGAACCCACGACCCCCTGGTTGCAAACCAGGTGCTCTCCCAACTGAGCTACCGCCCCCCGCAACGAAAATAGAGCAGCCGCGCCGCGCCGGGTAGGGAACGGTGCCGGCATGCACATCGGCCGAGAAGGATTAGTTCTCATCATGTTGCGTGTTTACCACATCAGAAAACGGACTGGAACGAAATCGCCGCTCGGGTATACCGCAAGAGAAGGAAGGAATGGCAACGTGACGCGACGCATGATGGGGTTCGTCATTCTGCTCTGTGCCGCCCTCGCGGGATGCACGAGAGAAACGCAGGCGGCAGCGCTGCGCCTCGGCACGACGTACACCGTGGAGCAATCCGGTGCGCTGGCGCTGCTCGATTCGCTGCGTCCGTCGATCCCCGTGCGCGTCGTGATCGCGTCGTCGGGACAGATCATCCATTCCGCGGCGGCCGGCAATCTCGACGTCGTCGTGACGCACGCGCCCACGCTCGAGCAACGGCTGCTCGTCGATCCCGGGCACGTGGCGTTACGCTGTCCCTTTGTCGCCAGCCGCTTTGCCATCGTCGGTCCGGCCGCCGATCCCGCGCAGACCAGGACGGCGGCGTCGGCGGCGGAAGCATTTCGCCGGATCGCGACCAGGCGCGCGGTGTTCGTGTCGCGCGCGGATTCGTCGGGGACTCACATAAAAGAGCTGGCTTTGTGGAGCGCGGTGGGCCAGCCTTCCGGTCCGCGCGCTCCTTGGTACGTGCAGGCGGGTGTGGATCAGATTGCCACGCTACGCCTTGCCGATGAGCGCGCCGCGTACGCGCTCGCCGACTTGCCGACGTTTACGCGGCTGGCGGAGAGGGGGACCGATTTGCGCGTCCTCTTCACCGCCGACACCGTCCTCATCAATCCTTACACCTTGTACGTGATTCGTTCGGCGTCGGAGCACAGTGGTGCAGCGCGATTCAGCACCTGGGCGCTGGCGGACTGGCGCGCCCGGCTGCTCGCACTGCGCTTACCCGATGGCACCGCGGCGTTCGCGCCGCTGGCCGGCGGATGCTCCGCGCCAGCTGTGGCCGCCGAACGGTAGGAGGTTGGTATGCTGTTCCCTGAATTGACGCCCCGAGCCCAAGTCACGCTGACGAGACGCGGGGAAGCGGTCCTCGGCGAGCGCGAAGCACGACTGCTCGACGCGGTCGATCGCGTGCGCTCGATAAAAGACGCCGCCGCGCAAGCGGGCATCAGTTACCGCACCGCATGGAGTGCGATTCAGCAGATGGAGCAAGCGCTCGGCCGGCCCATCGTGGTCTCACGGGCGGGCGGGCCGGGCGGTGGCGCGACGACGCTCACCGAGGAGTGCCGGCGGCTGCTCGAGCTGTATCAGGATCTGCGACGCCGGCTCGAGGACGGCTTGATGCGGGCCTGGGGGGCGCCGGAAGCTGCGGCCGGAGTCGGCGACTAGCGCGTAATCGCCAGCGCGTAACCGCCCGGCGGCCGCAGCTGATAGTCGGCCGCCGCCACGCCGTTGACCGCGCCGCTGTACTGGCTGAGCGCGCCGACGTCCGGTACGCCGATCGTCAGGATCGTCGCGCCGTTCGTCAGCAGCCCGGTCAGGGCGAAGCGTGTCGTCGTGCCGCCGAGCGGTTGCTGGAACAGGCGCAGCCCCGCGCCGGCCGCTGCGCTCGTCAATGCGGCCGGGCCGGTGATCGTGAGAACGATCGCGGAATCGGCGCCGGCATGCGGCGGCGACGTCAGCCGCACCGTGAGCTGTCCAGGGCCAGAGTTCGTCGGATCCTTCCCGCAGCTCATTCCCGCGACCGTTCCGATGGCGAGCAGCGCCACGCCGAGGAGCCGTTTCATCGCGGGCCTCCTTTCCGCTG
>DASYTD010000189.1:0-30975 GCA_036002655.1 Gemmatimonadales bacterium | reverse complement strand
CGCCGAGCCTGGTGATAACTCGCGATGTTGATGCCCGCGCTTCCCAGCGCGGATCCGACCTTCCCGATCACGCCCGGCACGTCGCGATTGCGCACCACCAGCATCCAGCCTTCGGGCGCCACGTCCACGTGATAGTCGTCGATGCGGATGACGCGACCGTGGCTGTCGCCGATCAGCGCACCCGCCACACGCACGCGACCCCGCGCGGTGTCGACCTTCACGCCAACCGACGTCTCGAAGCCCGCTTCGGGCGCACCGGTCCGCATGCCGAGCTGAATGCCCTTCTCCTCGGCGAGAACCTGGGCGTTCACGAGGCTTACGGGGCCGGCGTTCATCGCGGCGAGCAGCCCCTCGAGCGCCGACACGAGCACGGGCCGCTGCGCGCCCTCGTCCTTTCCCCCGTAGGCGATTTCCACGGCTTTCACCGGTCCGTCGGCAAGCGCGAGTGCCAGGCGGCCCAAGCGGCGCGCCAGGTCGAGTAGCGGCGCCAGCCGCCGCAGGATGTCGCCGCCCATGCCGGGCACATTGATCGCGAACGACAGATCACCAACGACGAGCGCCTCGCGCACCGCGCCGCAGATCTCCATCGCCACCCGCTCCTGCGCTTCGGCGGTCGAGGCGGCGAGGTGCGGCGTCAGGATCACGCGATCGAGGCCGCGCAGCGGCGAGTCCGCCGGCAGCGGTTCGACGGCGAAGACGTCAATCGCCGCGCCGCCGATCTTCTTGGCTTTGACTGCCTCGGCAAGCGCGGTTTCGTCCACCAGCTCGCCCCGAGCGGTATTGATCAGCACCGCCGTGGGCTTCATGAGCTTGAGACGCTCGGCGTCAATCAAATGGTGCGTCTCATCGGTCAACGCGACGTGCAGCGTGACGACGTCGGCTGCTCGCAGCAGCGCTTCAAGCGAGAGCAAGCGGACGTGGAGCTCGGCGGCGCGCTCCGGCAGTAGATAGGGATCGTGACCGACGACCTGCATGCCGAACGCGCGCGCGAGCTGCGCGACGTGGCCGCCGATCCGGCCCAATCCCACGACGCCCATCGTCTTGCCACGCAGCTCGGTGCCTTCGAAGCGCTTGCGGTCCCACTGGCCGGCCCGCATGGCCGCGGCGGCGTCCGAGATGCGCCGCACGAGCGCCAGCAGCAGACCCATCGCATGCTCGCCCGCGCTGACGGTGTTCGCACCGGGGGCGTTCATCACGGCTATGCCGCGGCGCGTGGCGGCGTGCACGTCGATTGTGTCTACGCCCGTTCCGGCTCGCGCCACAACTCGTAAATGCGGGGCGCGGGCCATGAGGCTGGCGGTGACGCGGGTTTCGCTGCGAACGATGAGGGCGTGCGCGCCGGCGATGGCGCGCTCCAGCTCAGCAGGCTTTCCCGCGACGTCGACGACTTCGATGTCCGGCGTCTTGGCGAGCAAGTCGAGGCCGCTACCCGCCACGCGGTCGGCGACGACGACGCGCCAGGGGGGGGTCATTCCAACGCCTGGCCGATGAGCGGCAGCAGCTCGTCGAGCGCGGCGACGGTGTGGTCGCCCATGTGGCCAATGCGAATCGTCGAGTCCTTGAGCGCGCCGTAGCCGGCGCCGATCGTCCATCCCTGCTGCTTCAACGCGGCGACGACGTCTTTCGAATGTTTGCCCTCGGGGATTCGGAGACACGACACGGTCCAGCTGTGGCGGCCCTCGCGCGGCAAGAACTTCACGCCGTGCTCGACGCTCCATGCTTCGACCCGGCGGCGCATGGCGTCATGGCGCTTCCAGCGTGCCTCGATACCCCCCTCGCGGTCGATCCGCGCGAGCTGCACGTCGAGCGCGTACAGCAGCGACACCGCAGGCGTGTTCGTGGGCTGGAACTTGGTCGTCGCAGTGAGGAAACCGATCACATCGAAGTACGCGCCGCGCTCCTCGAGCGTCTTGGCGCGTTGGACCAACCGCTCCGAGGCAACGCCCAACGCCAAACCGGGCGGCAGAGCCAGCGCTTTCTGCGAACCCGTGAAGACGAAGTCGAGCTGCCACGCATCCGTCTCGACCGGCGAGCCCGCCATGGATGTCACAGCATCCACGAGCAGCAACACATCATCGAACTCTTGCACAACCTGCGCGTACCCGGCGACATCCTGCAGCACGCCCGTGGATGTCTCGGAGTGCACACACGTGACTGCATCAACGGGCGTCCGCTTCAGTGCGTCGCGCAGCATGTCCGGCTCGACCGCCACGCCGAGCGGCACATCGAGGCGGATGCACTCCTTGCCGCAGGCGCCGACGATTCCGGCGAAGCGCTCGCTGAAGGCGCCGTTGACGAGCGACAGCGCCCGGCGACGCACGCCATTGCGGACGGCCATTTCCATGAATCCCGTCGCCGAGTTGGTGCCAATGAAAACGGGGTGCGCGGTGCGCGCCAAGGCGCCAAGCTTCGGCGCCATCCCCTGCAACAGCTTCTCCATCGCCGCTGAGCGATGCCCGATCATCGGGTGGATCATGGCCTCGAGGACTTCGGGATGCACGTCCGTCGGCCCGGGCAAGAAGAACTTGCCGAACACCGGGGGGGGCTTGGCGGCTTGCGTCGAGACCGAAGCGGTAGAGGTCATGCGCTGGCCCGTACGAGCTCTTCGACCAACCCTCCCATCACGACCTCACTCGTTTTCACGAGCCGGACGCCCTCCTCCCCCCACTCTTTGAGCAGGTGCTCGGCGACATCGCGGTCGATCGGCTTCATCGCGTCCACGACCGCGAACAGGCGCACCTGGGGACGGTGCCGCAGCAGCCCTTCGATGGCGTACTTGTCGCACACATCCAAGGCGACGCCGTAGAGCACGATGTCGTGCGGGTTGAGCGCGTCGAGGACGGGAAGGACATTGGGATTGGAAAAGACGTCAAACCGGTGCTTATGGAAGAGGATATCCCCCCGATGATTGGCGACGCGCGCCGCCAGCGTCGCGGCGTCCTGCGGGTCCGGCTCGATGATGAGGGGCTCCCGCAGCGCGGTCTCCGGAATCTTCCGCTGGCCGGGAGTCCCCCGCAGACAATGCGGGGGGAAGGTCTCCTTCCAATCGGGTGTCGCGGAGATCTCGGGGTGCTCCCGAACGTGATCGTCGGCGCTCGCCACGATCCGAATGCCGTGGCCGTGCGCATAGTCGGTGAGCTTGCGGAGGTTCGAAATGAGCTGCTCGGCATCCGGCACGTACAGCTTGCCGTCCGCCTTCATGAAATCGTATTGGGTGTCAACGTCCCAGAAGACGACGCGAGCAGTGGGCATGGGACGAGAAATCTAGACAGGGCTAAAGCGTCAGCGCTACGGCCACCTCATCGCAGGCGTGCTGGCGCGGGCAGCGCGCGCAGTCCGCCCAGACCTTCAGCGGGAATTGTTCCTTTTCCGCTACACGAAAGCCAAGTCGCATGAAGAACAATGGCTTGCGCGTGAGGCCGAACACCTCGTTCAGGCCGAGCGCTCGCGCGTCCACGAGCAGCGCCTTCACCAGCGCCTTGCCCACGCCGCGGCCCTGCTGATCGTCACGCACCGCGAGGCCCGCGATCTCGGCGAGCTGCGTGCTATAGACCTTGAGACTTCCGGTGCCGACGATGCTGCCGTCGGGCTCCACCGCGACCACGTACTCCTTGATATGCCGGCACAGATCGTAGTTCGACCGCGGCAGGAGATCGCCGGTGGCGACGAACGGCGCCATCAGCACTTCCATTGGCGCGACGTCCGCGAGCGTGGCGGGACGCAGCGTGGCTTCCGGCTGGGGAGCGCGGCGTGGCTTGATCGAGAGACCGGTCACGCGAGCGCCTCTTCGAGGATCGTGGCACCGCGTTCCAAGTCCTCGCGGCTCACCGTGAGCGGCGGGACGATGCGGATCACTGTCGGACCGGCCGTCAGCACGAGCAGATGGCGTTCGCGCGCCGCGGCGACAACCGGCGCGGCCACCTCGTTCAGCTCGAGTCCCCACATCAACCCGCTGCCGCGCGCTTCGCGCACGCGCGGGCTGCGGGCCGCGAGCGCGCTCCAACGCTGTCCCAGCCATTCGCCCTTCGACCGGACATCAGCGAGAAAGTCGGCGTCGGCGATCGTCCGCAGGACGTCGAGGGCGACCGTTGCGACGAAGGGACCACCGCCGAACGTGGTCGCGTGATCGCCGGGCGCGAGGGCGGCGGTGACGCGATCGTTCACGAGGATCGCGCCCATCGGGAGTCCACCGCCGAGCGGCTTCGCCAACGTGTACATGTCGGGTACCACGCCGGAGTGCTCCGCCGCGAAGAACGTCCCCGTGCGGCCGAGACCGCATTGCACCTCGTCAAAAATCAACGCGCTGCCGCACGCGTCGCAGTGCTCGCGGAGGAACGCGAGAAACTCCGGGGCCACGGGACGCACCCCGCCTTCGCCTTGCACCGGTTCGATGATGACGGCTGCGGTCCGCTCGGCCGCAATGGCGCGGGTCGCCGCCTCGATGTCGCCGAGCGGGAGGATTTGCACGCCGGCGAGCAGCGGCTCGAAGGGACGGCGGTAATCGGGGCGATCCGTCGCTGCGAGGGACGCGAACAACCGCCCATGGAATGAGCCGCTGAACGCGACGATGTCGGTTTTCTTCGACCACTTGCGCGCGAACTTGAACGCGCCCTCGTTCGCTTCGGCGCCCGAATTACAGAAGAATGCGTTCCCCCCTGTCGGAAAGGCGCGGCTGGTCAGCTCTTGCGCCAGCCGTTCGCCGGGCTCGGTGCGATAGAGATTCGAGACATGCACCAGCCCCGAGTCGAGCGCGCGCAGGACGGCGTCGCGAAAGACCGGGCTGTTGTAGCCGAGCGCGTTCACCGCGATGCCGGCGACAAAGTCGAGATAGCGGGTGCCATCCTCGGCGATGAGCTCCGACCCCTCTCCGGCGACGAAGAGCGGGCCGACGCGCGCGTAGACGCCCAGCAATGCCGTGGCGTCCGTTGACGTCAGCGGTGGTGTCACGCGGGTTGAACCGTCGGCGAGGCTGCGGGAGTTGGGAGAAGGCGGGTGCCGGCGGTAGCGTGCTCGAACATGTCGAGATCGCCAATCCGTACGGCCCGGACACCCGCTTCCAACGCTTGCGCGGCGGCGCGCAGCTTGGCAGCCATACCGCCGGTCACGACGCCTCCATCAATCATCGGCTCAATTTCCGCGGCCGCAAGGGTGGGCTGCGTCACGCCATCCACCGTCACGCCTGGCACGTCCGATACCAACAACAGCTCCTGCGCGCCCAGCGCCGCGGCGATGGCGGCGGCCGCTTGGTCGGCATTGACGTTGAGGGGACGAATCGGCGGGGAGAGCGAAGGGGCGACCGGCGCCACGACGGGGGTCAGTCCGGCGAGCAGGAGGCTCTGGAGCAGCGACGCACGGACGGTCACGATTTCGCCGACCTCGCCCAGCTCGGATCCGTTCTGCAGTGGTTGTGCCGTCAGCAACCCGCCGTCCACGCCCGCCAAGCCGATCGCGTCGAGGCCCGCGGCGCGCAGCGCGCTCACGAGCAGCCGATTCATCGGTCCGCCGAGCACCATTTCGACGACTTGGGCGATTTCCGGAGTGGTCACGCGCAGGCCGTCCCGCTGTTCGACGGGAAGGCCAAGACGGCGCGACCAGGTGTTCACGGCCTGCCCGCCCCCGTGCACGACCACCGCCGGTCCGATGCCCTTGAGGGCACGCGCACACTCGGCAACCCATTCGGCCCGGTCGAGCTCGTTGCCGCCGATCTTGACGACGCGCACGTTCAGCACCGGTTTTCACACCCTGAAGGGTGTGCTCGGCACTGCACGGTCCTTAAGGACAGTGAATCACCGGGCACAGGCTTTAGCCTGTGAATTAGCACGCGAGACCCGCCGTTTCGGGGAGCCCGAGCATCACGTTCATGTTCTGAATCGCCTGCCCCGCGGCGCCCTTCACGAGATTGTCGATCGCCGCGATCACGGTGAGGCGGGGACGGCGCACGTCGGCAACTTCCGCCACGCCGATGGCCACGCGGTTGCGGTATACGACGTCCTTCAGCGACGGCAGAGTGCCGTGCATCACCTGCACGCAGGGCTCGTGGTCGTACGTCGCGCTGTAGAGACCTTCGGCGGTGGACTGATCCAGCACCCGGGTCAGCGGCACGTGAATCGTTTCGAGAATGCCGCGCTTGACCGGCAACAGGTGTGGTGTAAAGACGAGGTCGCCCGTAAACCCGCCTTCGCGTGACAACGACTGCTTCAGCTCCGCGAGGTGGCGATGCGTGTTGCCGATCGCGTACGCGCGATAGTCTTCGGCGACTTCTCCAAACAGCAGCTCGCGCTTGGGATTGCGGCCGGCGCCGGTGACGCCGGACGCCGCGTCAATGATGATTTCGCGCGCGGGATCGATGAGTCCGAGCTGCGCGAGCGGAATCAGCGCGAGCAGCGCCGCCGTGGGATAGCAGCCGGGATTGGCCACGAGGTCGGCGTCCGCGAGCCGCGGCCGGGTGAACTCCGTGAGCCCGTACACGGCGTCGGGCGAGAGACGGAAGTCGGCGGAGAGATCCACTGCGCGCTTCCCGCCGGCCCGCGCTTCGTGGACGTAGCGCCCCGACACGCCATGCGGCAGCGCCGACAAAATGATTTCGGCCTGCTGCCACGGCGCGTCGTCGGCCTTGATCAGCTCCTGCCCGTCAATCCATTCGCCGGCAGCCGACTCGGCGGTCGCAAACGCGACCGTCGCGTCCGGGTGCCCGCGCAACAAGCGCAGCAGCTCCTGCCCCACATAGCCGGACGCGCCCAGCACGCCGACCGGGATGGATGCATGATTATTCATTTGAGCGGAAAATTATGCATACGCTAGGGGCACCGCAAGGTGGGGGTCGACGTTTGTAGGGGCACGCCAGGGCGTGCCCCTACGACACGCGCTCCAACCTCGGGTTCGGCCGGTACGATCTCCCCACCTTGGCGCAGGGCTTGCCTTCGAGCATCACGACGTCGGCCGTGAAATCGAAACGCCCCTGAAACAGGCTCGACCCCACCCCGTAGGCGTCCACCGGGACCCCTTCCTCCTCGAAGTGCCGAATCTTCTCCACCGTGAATCCGCCGGACACCACGATCTTCACGTTCTGATAGCCTTGCGCGTCGAGGGCTCCGCGGACGTTTCTCACCAGCTGCGGATTCACACCCGTCGGTTTGAACGTGCCCATCTGGGGGATGACCGACCGGTCCACCAGCGTCTCGGAAGTATCGAGCCGCACCCCGTAGAGCCGGTCGCCGAGCGCTCGGGCGACGGCGAGAGAGGTGCCCACGCAGTCGTTATCGAAATCGACCAGCGTAATCAGCCGCACGGAGGGGTCCGTCAGCTCCGCGAACTTGCGCGACGCGACGACCGTGTCGCCGCCGTAGGCGGCGACCAGCGCGTGCGGCACCGTGCCGACGCCTTCGGAGCCCCACCAGGACGCCTGCGCATCGGTAGACACGCCGATCGCCCCCGCGATGTGCGCGGCGTAGCCGTCGCCCGTCTGCACCAGCCAGTGATCGTGCCGTGCCGGGAAGAACATGACTTCCTTCGGCTTCGCCGCCTCCACCACGCGCCGCGTGTTCGTCCCGACGCGGGTGCGGCGCGCGAGCACGCCGAGGTACAGCGTCTCGAGCACCGCGAACGCGTCGTACGGTCCCTCGATGAGCAGCACGGTCTCCCACGGTTGGATCTCGTCGCCATCGTAGAGCGCGTGTACGACCAGCTCATCCCAGCGTTCCGCGCAGAGCTTCAGGATCGCAATCGCTTCGTCGATGCCCCCCAGATGGGCGTGCGCCTTGCCGAACACCTGCATCGTGACGCGCGGCCGATGGCGGTCTTTCCGGAGCAGGTCGCGCGCACGCACGAAGTATTTGTCGGAGTAATAGCCTTCCCGCATTTTGTCCGCGGGCAGGTGGAAGATGGACGGATCGAGGCGCTTCCGTCGCGGCGGCATCAGCGTGGGCCGGGCCAGGCAAACGTGGCGGCCAGCGTGTCCCCGGTCGGCAGCGCCAGCTGTCGCGCCACGTTGTTCAGCCGCCCGCAAATCTGGCCCAGGGGCTCCGGCGTATCCGGCGGGGCAACCCGCAGACACACAACGTCGGCATTGAGCGCCAAGGCGCGGTCACGCACCGAGCGGGCAGGATCGGGACGCGTGAGGCTTACGACGAGCGTCGTGGCGCGTCCTTTCAGCACGAGCTGCACGACGCGCGGCGGCTCCTCAGGAACCAGGTCCAGTCCACGAGGCGCGCTGACCGTGTCGCCCCGCACGAGGTTCAGGACCACGCGCGCACGGCGCGGGCGCACCACCGCCTCCATGTGGAAGTCGCGTGTCGAATCCACGAGGTCGAACTCTTCCGCCGCCCGCGCCTCGCCACCGGCGAACTCCCGCTCGAGAATCAGCTCCACATAGGCACCGCGTGGCGGAGAGGAGCTCCCCTGTCCACGCCGGCCGGTGCCGAACGGGTAGATGCGTGCGGTATCGCTCCAGCTGAGCCGCACGAGGCGCCGGTAGGTGTCCTCCTCCCACAGCGGCAGTCCCCGGCGGGAGCGCCCCACGCGGCGGCGCGTAAAAAACTCCGTGGCGAGGCTCACCGTATCGCCGAGCGGCGTCACCTGGAACAGCGCTTCGACCTCGGCGGTGTCGCTGCGCAAGGTGAGGCGCATGTCGCTATCGAGTGGACCGCTCACCGCGCCGCTCGCGAGCACGCGCGGCGCCACGGAGGCGGGCTCGATGACACGAATGCGATACGTGAGCCGTGTGCCCGGCCCTTGCAACGTCGCCAGTGTGAGGAGGACGCTACTGAACGACGATAGTGCCACGCGTTTCCTCGAGCGATGCGCCTCCGCCGGGTCCGCCCCAGCGCCGGTTCGCAGCCCACCCCGCGATGAGGCCGGTCCCGAGCGCCAGCGCGACCCACAAGGCGAGCGTGCCCGCGCGGATCGAGGGGCGCGGTACCACGAATGCATGGGGATTGCCGGCAGAGCGCGCCAGCGCGACGCGTACTTCCAGCTGGCTGGCGCGCGCGCCCGCGCAGTGCGCGCAGGTCGCCAAGTGCTTCGCCAACGCCGCGCGCTCGACCAGCGACAGCTCGCCGTCCAGCTCGGCGTCGATTTGCACGAGCCACTGCTCGTGCGTCGTATCGGCCATCAGATCTCCTCCCGTACGCGGTAGTGGAGCGCGCGTCGCTGCATCCAGCGCACCGCGAATGCGTCCATCAGCGAACGCAGCACGCGATTCCACATGCCGTATTTGGTGACCCCATGCTGCCGCGGCCGATGACCGACGGCGACTTCGGTCACCGTGCCGCCCTGCATCTTGATCAGCGTCGGCAGAAAGCGGTGCATCCCGCCAAACAACGGCAACGCGCGAACGGCATCGGTCCGAAACGCCTTGAGCGAGCAGCCCGTGTCACGAATGACTTCCCCATTGAGCCGGTTGCGGACGCCGTTCGCGATGCGGCTCTGCAGCCGTTTCCACGCGGTGTCGCGCCGCGTGGCGCGGTAGCCGGCGACGGCCGTGGCTCCAGTTCGCTGCAACGTGTCAACGAGGCGCGGGATGTCGGCGGGATCGTTCTGCAGGTCCGCGTCGAGGGTCACCACAACCGGCGCGCGGGCCGCGCGAAATCCCGCGGCGAATGCCGCGGTCTGGCCCGCATTGCGCTCGAAAGCGATGATGCGCAGCTGGGGATACTGCTGCCGCAGCGCCTTGAGCGCCTCGAACGTGCCGTCCGTCGAGCCGTCATCCACGACGATCACCTCGTAGCTCCGGGGGGGGAGCGCGGCCGCGATTTCAGCGAGCAGCGGCGCGAGGTTGTCCCGCTCGTTATACGCGGGGACCACGAGCGAAAGCTCCACGGGGTGGGAACGATAGCAAGTTGACAGCCGCTAGACGAGTGGGTAAAACCCTAACAGTTCCTCAACTTCGGAGGCCGTCCGTGTCCGATTCTGTGTCGCGTCGGGACTTCCTGCGGTCCGCCGCGGGTGGCGTTGCGGCAGGCGCCGTGATGGGAATTCCGCACCCGATGCGACCGCTGCGGCCGCTTCCGCCCGCCTCCCGCTGGGCGGCGAAGCCCGTCGCGGTGGCGAGCGCCAATGGCCTGCGCGCCGTGCAAAAGGCGTTCGACATGCTGATGCAAGGCGCCGACACACTCGACTCCGTCGTCGAGGGCGTAAAGATCCAGGAGCTCGATCCCCACGATGACTCCGTCGGATACGGGGGCCTGCCGAACGCCGACGGAGTCGTGCAGCTGGATGCTTCCTGCATGCACGGCCCCACCAAGCGAGCCGGCGCCGTCGGCTGTCTCGAGAACATCAAGACGCCGTCCGAAGTCGCCAAGCTGATCCTCAAATACACGAACCACATCTTCCTGGTGGGTGAAGGCGCGAAGCGATTCGCGTTGTCGTACGGCTTCAAGGAAGAAGACTTGATGACCGAGCATTCACGCGAAGCGTGGCTCCGCTGGCGGGCCAACCTGAATCCCGACGACAACTTCCTCGACGTGCCCGATTCGGACCACCTGACGATCCCGAAAACCGGCACGATCAATTGCGACGCGGTGACTCCGCAGGGCGACATCTCGTCGGTGACGACGACGAGCGGCCTGTCGTGGAAGATCCCCGGACGCGTGGGCGATTCGCCGATCATCGGCGCCGGCCAGTACTGCGACAACGACGTCGGCGCAGCCGGCTCCACGGGCCGCGGCGAGTCCAACATCAAGGTGTGCGGCGGGTTTCTCACGGTCGAGCACATGCGCCGCGGCATGAAGCCGACGGACGCCTGCCTCGAGACGCTGAAGCGCGTGGTCGCCGCGACGGAGCCGCGGCTGCTGGACGCGCAGGGCCGGCCCAAGTTCGGCTTGAACTTCTACGCCGTGAACAAGCGCGGTGAATTCGGCGCCGCTTCGATCTACCCGAGCCGCTATGCGGCCCATGACGGAACGGACGCCAAGATTCGCGACACGGCCTATCTATTCGCCCGTTCCTAAGCGTCGTCCTCCTCGCCCTGCTGGCGTCGCCGCTCGCGGCGCAGGGCGAGCCGAATCCGCGCAAGAATTGGGTCGATCATCTCTACCCATTCGTCTACTACAGCTCGATCGACGGATTCTGGTTTGCCGGTCACTACGATTGGTCGAGCCCGATGGGCTTTGCCGACCGTCCCGAGCCCAGTTTCGGCCGGATTGCGCTGGATATCGGCGCCAGCACCCAGGGGAGTCACCTGGTGATCCTCGACGCGCAGGCGCCTGCTTATTGGGACGGCTGGCGGCTCGGTCTGACCCTCAGCTGGACTCGAGCGAATCGGTTCGGCTACTACGGGCAGGGCAACGACGCCAATTTCGACCGCGACAGTACCGCAGGCCGCTCGTACTTCTACCGTGTAAGCCGGCGGAACCGCTCAGCCCGACTCACCGTCCAACGAAAGGTCGTCGGCCCTGTCCGACTGCTCGTGGGCGGCACGGCTGAACGCACGGACTTCCGCGAGCTGCCGGGTGAGAGCGTATTCCGACGCGACCGCACGGCCGGCACGATTCGCCCCGACGACCTTCACCTCACCGATGCCGTCGGGCGCGCCGGCATCGTGTTCGATACGCGCGATCTCGAGGTGGACCCCCATCGGGGCGTGTTCGCGGAGGCGCTCGTCGGCCGCGGCCGCGGCTATACTCGAAAGACGGCGCACGTGCGCGTGTACGTACATCCGCTCGAGCGGCTGATCCTCGCCGCGCGGCTCGCGGGCGAGGACATCACCGGCACGGCGCCGCTCGGCGCACTCCAGACGATTGAAACCTCCGATGGTGCCGCGGGCGCGCTGGGAGGGTATCGCTCGCTGCGCGGCTATTATGACGGCCGTTTCGTGGGACCGGGCAAGGTGCTGGGAGGCGTCGAGGCGCGCTACGGATTCCTCTGGGCGCCGCGTTTGCTCGAGGTCAAGCTGTTCGCGTTCTACGATGCCGGACGCGTTTTCGGACCAGGGGAGTCGTTTCGCCTCACGCGGCGGGGACTACACTCGAGCATGGGCGGCGGGGTCGCGTTGGCGCTGATGCGCAATACTTTGGTGATTTTGGAAGGTGGGAAAGGGACTGAAGGGGCTGAAGTGACGTTCGCGACGGCCTGGAGCTATTGATTCGGTCATCAACCTACTTCCTCAATAGTCACGCCACGCCTTTTTAACTCTTCGACATACGCTGCAAACGGCACCGCCTCATCAGGCGTGTGGACGCCCGCAGAGCTGATCCGACCATCCACTTGCATGATGCCCGTGATCGCGAGGGAGTAGCCCGTCGTCCGCATCATCGCGCTGATTCCGGTCGCCTCGTCGAAGTAGTCGAGCAGCTGCCACGCCACGTGGCGGCCGCTGCGTCCCTTCACCTCAACGCGCAGCGCGACGAGATCGCGGCCATTGGGCTTCGAGAGCTTCGGTGACACCGCCGCGATGAAGGCGTCGCGCGGCACGATGTCGGTGCCTTTCACCGTCACCGGATCCAGCGCCAGCAGTCCCAGCTCGCGGATGGGACGCATGATCGCTGCATGCCCGGGGTAGCGCAGCGTCTTGTACTCCATCGTCCGCACCTTGCCGCGGTAGGCCCAGGGCATCGTCGAGATGCCACCGCCGGTGTGGAATGCCTCCAGCGTCCCCACGGGACCGGGGAACTCGACGTCCTCGAGCTCCGAGAGCGCATCCACGCGCTCCGGCCGGCCCTCGCGCAGCACCCAGGACGGCGTCGTGTAATAGTCGAGCGCGCCCTCGAGTGAATAGACGATCTGATAGTTGAGCGGAGGCTCCGGCTTCTGTGGCAGGCCGCCCACGAAGATCTTGACGCTCTCAGCATCGCCCACGCGGCGAATGCCTTCCGCCGCGATGATGTTGACCATCCCCGGCGCCAGGCCGCAATCGGGAATGACCGAGACGTGCCTCTTCTGAGCGGCGGCGTGCAGCGTCTTCTGCTGCTTCACGATTTCCGTGTTGCCCCCCAGATCGGCGCACTGCAGCCCCGTCGCAACGGCCGCTTTGGCGACGGAATAATTGAAGTAATAAGGCAGCGCGTTCATGACGGCATCGTGCCCGCGCATCAGTTTGCGCAGCAGCGGCGCGCGCTTGGCATCGAGCCGAGCAGTGACGAGGCGCTTGTCTTTCCGCTTCTTGAGGAACGCGGCCGCTCGCCGCGGATGGAGGTCGGCCAGCGTGACGCGCTTCACCTCCGGGCGCTGCAACAAATCGTACGCGCAGGCAGAACCCTGCAGCCCAGCGCCCAGCACAAGCATGCGCATTTAGGGCAACGCCTCCGATGATTGTTGGGAAATGCAGCGGCGGGAAAGCTAGTAGATTCGCCACCGTGTCGCATCCCTCGCACCCCTCGATCCCCCATGCCGGCGCCGCCGACCTGACGCGCCAGCGTTTGATTCGCACCGCGCTGGAGCTGTTCACTACGCGCGGCTACCACGACACCACGACGGCGCAGATCGCGAAGAAGTCGGGCATCGCGGAGGGCACGATCTACCGCCATTTCGCGAGCAAACAGCAGCTGGTGAATGAGCTCTATCGCGCCGCACAGCGCTGGGCGGCGAAAGTCGTGCAGGAAACGTCCCGAGACCCCGATGCCGGAACCGCCCGCGCGCAGTTGAGCGCCGTCGCGCACGGTCTGGTCGAGGGCGCTGCCCACGAGACCGCCATTGTCAAACTCGGACTGCTGGAGCCGCTCGGCGCGGTACTCGACGACGAGAGCCGCAAGACCGAGCGGGACTTCCGGCTCGCGATCGAGCGGATCGTTGCCGAAGGAAAAGCGCAGGGGACGGTTCGCGCGGGGGCGGTGGAGGTATGGACGGGTGTGTGGCTCGCGACATTGAGTTACGCATTGGAGAAGATCGTTGCCGGTGATTGGAAGCCTGGAGATGCGGGTGTGCGGTTGGTGATCGATGCTGCCTGGAGAGCAATCAGCGCGTAGCAGCCCGTCAGCCCGTCAGCCCCTCGGCCCGCCCGCCCGTCGCAGTTCGAACAATGCAATCTCCGGCGGCACAAACACCCGTAACGGTATGCCGACGACGCCGATTCCCCGGCTGACGTAGAGCTGACTGGTCCCCTGAGTGAAGTGCCCCATTACGTACTTGGTGATGAGTCGGCCCGGTGACCATCCCACCACAGGCAAGTAGAACTGGCCACCATGGATATGACCGGCCAGCGTCAGCGGGATCGCGCGCGGTGTGGCGCCGTCGAATGCGCCGGGGCGGTGAGCGAGCAGGATCCGGAACGCGTCTGTCGCCGGTGGCGTGAGGCGCAGCGCCTCATCCAGATCGTCGTCCTGCGGATCGTCCGCGCGCCAGTTGCGTGGGTCGTCGATGCCGACGAGCGCGAGCGCCGCCCCGCCGCGCTCGATGACGTGCGCACCGTTCTTTACGAACACCTGCCCGGCGTCGCGGACGCCGCGAATGACGGCGTCCTGACCCGTGTAGCGATCGTGGTTGCCCAGGACGGTCACGACGCCCAGCGGCGCGTGCAGATCGCGAAACGCGTGGACGTAGTCAGGGATGAACGATTGAGAGATATCGATCATGTCTCCCGTCTGCACGATCAGATCGGCGCCGAGCGAGTTCGTCAGGGCTACGATCTCCTGCATTTTGTCTCCGGGCATGTGAATGCCGGCGTGCACGTCGGAGATGTGCGCGATGCGCAGCCCGTTCAACGGCAGCGGCAGGTCCGGAAAGACGAGCGTGCGGCGGGTGATCGTCGGCAGCCGCTGCGCGCTCCAGATGCCGTACGCCGACAATCCGAGTCCGGCGGCTGCATACCCGTACGTCGCGCGGGCGAGAAACTGTCTTCTGGAGAGGCGTGCGTCGTGCGTGGTGCGTAGTGCGTGGGGTTGACCCTTCAGGCGCGCACGCACCACGTACCACGCACCACGCACGGCTTTCGCGAGGATGTAGAGGGCAACCAGCGCACAGAAGATCCAGCCGAGCATCTGCCACGCGATCCAGGGCGCGATGTAGGGGATGCGGCTGATCCCCCACAAGCTGCCCGAGAACATCCGCACCCCGACAATGATCCAGGGGATGTTGAACACGATGAACACGCCGGCGAGCACGCGGCGCGTCCATCGCGCCTGCTGCGGCCGCGTAGGGTCGGGAAGCCGCTCCCGCAGATAGAGATAGAGAAGGATTTGGGGCGAGGCGAACAGCAACAGATAAATTAGGGCCATGCTATCCCGTACGCCGTGGTTGTCATCGTGGTTCCCCGCGCTCCTCATCGCACCGCTCGCCGCTCAGCGCGTGACTCCTGTCGATCGGCAGCTCGTGGCCGCGGGCGTGTGGGCGGAAGCGCGCTACAACTATGCCTACTGGGACGCCGTGCGCGCGAATTGGGACTCGGCATTCGCGACGACGGTCACACTCGCGGGCGAGCGACAGACTGATCTCCAGTTCTTCCGCCGGTTGCGGCGCTGGGGCGCCCTGCTCAACGACGGCCAGCTCGAGATTCTGCCGCCGGCGGCGATCGCGGGGCGGATGGCCCGGCCGCCCTTGGCGCTGCGGAGCATCGAGCGTCGGCCGTTCATCATCGATTACGCCGCGAACGACGAAATGCGGATCGCCCGTCCGGAACGGTTGGCGGAGATCCTCGCCGTTCAAGGCATCCCCGCCGCGGTGTGGATCCGTGACTCCGTCTTGCCGGAGATTTCGGCTGCCACAGAGGCGAGTCGCTGGGAACGCGCGGTTGCGCGGATGCTGGAAGGGGAGCGCGCGACCGCGTTGCATCTGCTGTTGCGCCTGCCCGGTGGCGAGGAGCGGGGTGCGAGCGTCACGCGCAGCGAGCCGCTCACCGCCCGCTGGCCGCTCGAACGGCCCGCACTGGAGGCGGATACGCTCGCGGACGGCGCGATCTGGATCCGCGTCAACTCGTTCGCCGATGCAGCTGTACCGGCACTCTTCGATCGCGTCCTGGGAGACGCCCCGCGAGAAGGACTGCGGCACCGCGGCCTGATCTTCGACCTGCGGGAGACCGTCTGGACGGCGAGCGGCCGCGAGCAGGGCTACGCGATCCTGGCGCGGCTCATCGATCGTCCATTTCTCACGTCACGGTGGCGCACACCGCAGTATCGCCCCGCCTACCGCGGCAGCGACACGCCGGACTCGAGCGGCGCATGGCTCACGGCCCCGTCCGATACGATTTGGCCGCCGCTGCGCCGTGAGCGGATCGCGTACACGGGTCCCGTGGTCGTGCTCGTCTCGGCGCGCACAGCGGGCCCCGCCGAGGATTTCCTCGTGGCATTCCGGGGCGGCAACCGCGGCCCCATCATCGGTGAAGCGTCAGCGGGCAGTACCGGACAAACAGCCGTGTTGCCGCTCCCGGGCGGCTGGCAGCTTCGTGTGACCGTCACGCGCGACGCGTTTCCGGATGGCAAGGAGTTCATCCGCACGGGCGTCGTTCCCGACATGCCCGTGGAGGAACGCGTCGCCGACGTGCTGGTCGGGCGAGACGCGGCGTTGGACCGAGCACGCGCGTACGTAATGGAGGCGGCGCGCCGTTAGCTCTTGAGCTGCGCGCGGAAGAAGCGAATCACCGCGCCCCACGCGCTGTCGGCGACTTCAGGCTTTTCCCGCGTGCGCAGGAAACCGTGTCCGACTCCCGGATATACCGTGTACGGATAGTCCTTGCCCGCGGTCCGCATCGCCGCGGCCGCGTCGTTCAGGCCCGCGTTGATGCGCGCGTCGTTCTCCGCGTAGACGCCGAGTCCTTTGGCGCGGATCTTAGCCATGTCCGCTGGGTTCGGGCTCGGACCGTAGCAGACCACAAACGCCTTGAGCTCCGGGGTGTTCGTCGCGTACCGGAAGCTCTGGCCGCCCCCCCAACAGAATCCCATGATGCCAATCTCGTTCGCGCGGACCGGACGGAGCGTGTTGAGATAGCGCCGAGTCGCATCCAGGTCCTGCGTGACGGTATCGGGGTTCAGTGTCGCGATCACCTTGCGGGCGGAGTCCGGCGTCGCCGGCGTTCCGCCACGGCGCGACAACAAGTCGGGCGCGATGGCGACAAAGCCGTCCTTGGCGAGCTGTTCGGTCGTCTGCCGGATGAAATCCGACATACCGAAGATTTCGTGGATGACGATGACCGCCGGCGCGGGCTGCGGCCGCTCCGGGTACGCGATGTACGCCGTCACCGTGTCTTTGCCGCTGAGATATTTGACGTACTCTGAATGAATGTCGGCGGGCTGGCGGGCGGACGGGCTGACGGCCAAAAACACTGCCGCACCCGCTGCCACCACGCTCATCAGCCCGACCGCCCGTCCGCCCGACCGCCCGACCGTCTTACCGTCCATAGGTCACCCTCCAGATCTTGCCACCCGTGTCATCGCTCACGAGGAGCGAGCCGTCGGGCAACACCAGAAGCCCAACCGGTCGTCCCCAACGCGAGCCGTCCGGACGCTGCCAGCCGGCAACAAAATCGTCGACGCCCGTCGCACGACGGCCGCCGCTGTCCACGTGAATGCGAACGACCTTCGCACCAGTCGGGACGGTCCGGTTCCACGAGCCGTGCAACGTCATGAACGCGTCGCCGCGATACTCGCGGGGGAACTGCGTGCCTGTGTAGAACGCGAGACCCAACGGCGCCGAGTGCGCCTGCACCGTGATCACCGGCGGCTCGACCTGCGAGCAGTCGGCCGATCCGTACTCGGGATTGGGCTTGCCGGGGAGATAGCACTGGGGCCAGCCGTAATTGCGGCCGTCCTTGATGATGTTGACGTGCTCGGGCGGGACGTCGTCGCCGAGGTTGTCGCGGTCGTTGTTATTGCCCCACAGCTCACCGGTCGTGGGATGGAACGCCATCCCCACGGTATTGCGGAGCCCTTTCGCGAATATGCGACCACCCGAGCCATCGGGATTGAACTGCGTCACGGCAGCCCGCATCGAGTCCCGTTCATCGCAGAGGTTACAGGACGAGCCGACGGCCACATACATCTTTCCGTCCGGCCCAAACAGGAGCGTCCGCGTCGAATGTCCGGTCCCGCCGGGGATCCGCGGAACCACCGTCACCGGCGCGGCCGCGCCCGGATCGAACCGGATCACATCCCGCTCTTCGGCGACGTACAGCGTGTCACCGCGGAAGGCGAGGCCGAACGGGCCGTGCAAGCCGCGCGCGATCGTGACGACGGTATCGGCGACGCCGTCGTGGTTCGCATCGGTCACTTTGACGATCAAACCCGACGCCGGCTGGGACGCGTACACCGCATTGCCGGGGCCGAGCACGAGATAGCGGACGCCTTGGAGGTTTTCCGCGAACACCGAGACCTTGAAGCCCGGCGGGACGCGGAGGGTGCGATCCTGGCCCGCCGCGGGCGCGGGACTGCGGCAGGCGATGGCGATCAGGACGACGCTAATTGCGGCTCGCATACACTCCCTTGAGGGCGGTCGCGCCCTCCGGCATGTGCTCGCGGCTCTTGAGTGCTTCCGCCGCCGCACGTTCGACCTGTTCGGTGATATCGGCCTCGTGCTCCCCGAGAACCTTCGCGGAGATGCCTTCCTCCTTCAAGTACTCCTCATACAGACCGATGGGATCGCGTTTGCCCCATGTGGTAAACAGGTCGGGCGGAAACGTTTCGCGAGCCTCGCGCTCGTCATGCGTCGCATGGCCGCCCATGCGGAACGTCTCAGCGATCAACAGGGCGGGTCCCTTCCCCTCCCGGCAGAGCGCCGCCGCAATCCGCGTAGCCGCGTAGGCGTCGAGCACGTTGTTGCCGTCGAAGACCGCACCAGAAACGCCATAACTCGCCGGCCAATCCTTGAAATCGGCAGGGAGATGATGCTGTTCGAGACGGGTACCGAGAGCGACCTGATTGTTTTCGATGATGAAGATCGCGGGGACGCGCTGCACGGCGGCGAAGTTCGTGCCCTCGTGCGCCGCGGCGGTCTTGGTGGACCCGTCACCTACCCACGTGAGCGCAACCCGGGGCTCGCGCTTGATCTTGAACGTGAGCGCGATGCCGGTGATGACCGGCACCATGTCGCCGACATGCGAAACCGGCTGGAGCACACCGTGCGCGAAAGAACCCACGTGCAGGTCTCGGCCCATACTCGGGGAATCCGCCGTCGCGAGATAGGCGCGCAGCATGTCGGCGATGGGCATGCCCATCTCGCAGCAGGCCGCCGCATTGCGAATCATGGGAGCGACGACGTCCTTGCCGCGCTCCAATGCCTGCACCGGCCCTACCGTGGTCGCTTCCTCGCCGGTACCCAGCCACGCCTTGGAAATGACGCCGGTGCGGACCCAGCGCTTCAACTCGATGTCGTGCAGCCGGGCACGTAACAGCCCCCGGTACAGCCCGAGCTTCGCGTCGCGCGACAGATCCTGTACGATGCGCGCTCGCTCGTCATTCGCTTCGATCGTGGTTCGGAACGCCCGCATGAGCGCGGGGTCCGGCTTCCAATCGACGTATTCCGGTGGGTCGAACGCGGGGAACCGCTTCACGGTACTCCGGCAGCGCTCCGGCCGAGGACCTGGCCGCTTCGCTTGAACACCGTGCCACTCTTCATGACGAAGTCGACGTGCTCGAGGATCTGGATGCTTTGGAGGGGATCGCCTGGCACTGCCACGAGGTCCGCGCGCTTTCCCACCGTGATGGTTCCGACCTCGCGCTCGAGCCCCAGCAGCGTCGCGCCGCTCAACGTCCCCGCGACGATCGCTTGCATCGGCGTCATGCCATAGCGCACCATCAGACCAAACTCGCGCGCGTTGGTCCCATGACGCATGACGCCCGCGTCGGTGCCGAGAGCGATCTTCACGCCGCCGTCGAGCGCCATCTTGAACGAGGTGTGCATCCGCGGCGCGATCGCGAGCGCCTTGGCGGCGATGGGCGGCGGCAGCCGGCCCGCCGTCGCCAGCGACTCCACGGTGAATCCCGCCAGCAGCGTCGGGACGAGCCAGGTGCCGCGCTGCTTCATCAACGTGACGGCTTCGGCATCGAGAATCGAGCCGTGCTCGATGGACGTGACGCCCGCCCGCACCGCGGCCTTGATCCCCGCCGTGCCGTGGGCGTGTGCCGCGACGCGCCGGTCGAGCTGCGTCGCGGTCTCGACGATGGCCCGCATCTCTTCCTCGGTGTACTGCTGCACCCCCGCCGAATCGGTGAGGGACAGCACGCCACCCGTCGCGCAGATCTTGATGACGTCCGCGCCGTATTTGACCGCGTAGCGCACGGCGTTGCGGACCGCTTCGACGCCGTCGGCCACACCGACCTCGACGCCCCCTTCGGGGCCGAGCGCTCCAGGCCGCAGTCCGTTCGTCCCGTCGCAGTGGCCGCCACGGATCCCGAACGAGATGCCGGCTGCCACGATGCGCGGTCCCGGGATCCAGGCCGCGTTGATCGCATTGCGCAGCGCGATGTCGCCGAAATTCGCGGTGCCCACGACCCGCACCGTGGTGAATCCCGCCTCCAACGTCTGCTGCGCGTGCGCCGCGCCCAGCAACGCCAGCTGGCTCGGCATCTCCGTGAGTCCGGCGTGCTGCCAGTCGCCATCGCCGATCGTGCGGAACGCGAGATGGACGTGGGCATCGATGAACCCCGGCAGGAGCGTCTCGCCGGACAGATCGATCACGGTCGCGCCGGCCGGAACCTGTACGTTCGTGCCGACGGCCGTGATGCGATCGCCCTGCACCAGCACCACAGCGTTCTTCATCGGGGCCGCACCGGTGCCATCGATGAGCGTGCCCGCTCGAATTGCGGTGGTGGTCTGAGTGGCGGCGGGAGAGGGCTGTTGCAGCGAGAGAACGGCGAGGAAAGCCAGTCTAATCAAGAGAACTTCTCCTTGAGTTTTCCGAAGAACCCGTTCGGCGCTGCGGCGGAGCTCGTGAGAGCCTCGGCAAATTCAATCGCGGTAATAAAGCGGTCGTCGGGGTCCGTCTGCAGTGCCTTCGTGAGTGCCTTCTCGACGGTCTCAGGAACATCGGGCCGCAGCTGCCGGATCGACTCGGGCTGGCTCCGCAGGCGCGCGATCATCATTTCCTGCGCGTTTCTCCCCTGGAACGGCAGCTTGCCGGTGAACATCTCGAACGCGACGATGCCGAGCGCGTAGATGTCGCTGCGCGCATCGAGCGTCTTGCCCCGGATCTGCTCGGGGCTCATGAACTCGGGCGTGCCAAGGATGATGCCGGTCGCCGTGAGCTTGGCGATCGCGGGATCGGCGCGCCGCTCCTTGGCCAGCCCGAAGTCCATCACCACCGCACGCTCCGATCCGCCGCCGTCGTCCGGCACGAGCATCACGTTCTCGGGCTTCAGGTCGCGGTGAACGATCTGGAGCTCGTGGGCATGATGCAGACCAGCGCACATCTGCTGGAGCAGCATCACACCGTGCGTGATATCCATCGGGCCACCGCGGACTTCGCGATCCGAGAGCAGCTCGCCCTTGAGGAACGGCATGACCAGATAGATCAGCCCGTCCTCCGATTCGCCGAGCCGCAGGATGCGGCAGACGTTGGGATGATCGAGCCGCATCGCCAAACCGGCTTCGCGGCGCAGCCGCTCGACGGAGCTCTTATCGGACGCGAGGCGCGGCGACAGGACCTTGATCGCGACGGTCGCCTCGGAGGAGATCTCCTTGGCGAGGTAGACGTACGACATCCCGCCCTCGCCCAGCTTCTTCATGACCTGGTAGCGGGCGTCGAGGATCTGGTTCGAGAGTGTGGACGCGCGGTCGAGGCCGGTCGACTTACCAGGTGGTGGAAGTGGGGTGCGCACGCCGGTGCCACTTCCGGCCGGCGGAGCAGGAGCGGCCGCCTTCTTGGCTTGGATCTCGACGAGCATGCTGCCGTCTTTGGGGCAGAAGCGTGCTCCCGTATCCGTGTAGACGGACCCGCACTTGGGGCAGCGGCGCTCGCTCATTGCCGAACCAAGTTGCGGCCTTCGTTCTTGGCGCGATAGAGGGCCTGATCCGCGAGGGAGACGAAGCTGTCGGCGCTATGCACGCGATCGTCGGGAAACGACGCGAGCCCGATGCTCACGGTCACGCGGACAGGATCATCGCCGGGATCGGCGAAGTCGCGATTCTGGACGCGTGACCGGACGCGCTCGGCGAAGATCGCCGCGCCTTGGGTGGCGGTTTCGGGCATGACGACGACGAATTCCTCGCCCCCATAGCGAGCCACAAGATCCACGGACCGCGCTTCGCGCCGGAGCAGCTCCCCCACCTGGCGCAGCACCGAGTCGCCAGCGATGTGGCCGCGCGTGTCATTGATCGATTTGAAACGGTCGATGTCCGCGAGCAGGATCGTGAGCGCCAGGTTGTAGCGCCGGGCGCGATCCAGCTCCTGCGCGAGGGCCTCGGCGAGGGCACGGCGATTCATGCAGCCCGTGAGCGCGTCCGTGGACGCGAGCTTCTCGAGGCGTTGCTTGTCGGAGACGGCGCTCTCGAAATCGTACGCTTTCTCGATCGCCGACACCGCGGTCTTGATGACCGTCTCAGCGAACTGCGCATCGGCGCGGCTCAGCGGGGGGTCGTCCCCCGTCGTGCGCAGGAAAAACACGCCGGTCTGCTGGTCTTTCATCCAAAACGGCAGCGCCACGGCCGATCGCGTGGGGACCTTGATATCCTCCCGCTTCCAACGGCGCCGCTCGTCCTCGTACAGCGGATCGGTGCCGACATCCTCGACCAGCACCAACCGGCCCGTGGACACCGCTTTGCGGATCTCGGGATAGCGACTCAGCTCGATCTGGAGGTTGCGCAGCATCGGATTCTCGTACGCCGCCACGACGACGCCCTGCTGATCCCCGGGCTTGGCCAGCACCATCGAGCACTTGGAAATGTTGAGGGCGCGCGCCACCCGCCGGGCGAGGATGTGATACATCTCGTCCGGCTTGAGGGAGTCGGTGACTTCGTGGAGGATGTCCACCATCGCGGCGCGGCTGCGGGCCTCTTCGCGCGCCTGCGCCAGCGCGCGGCCCACGCGGATGTGGGCCTCGACGCGCGCCAGCAGCTCCCGCACGCGAAACGGCTTCGAGATGAAATCGGCGGCACCCAGACCCAGCGCGCGCACGGTGGCTTCTTCCGGCGGCATGGAGGAGACCATGAGAACCGGCAAATCCTTGTACCGTTCGTCCTGCTTCAGCCGCTCGAGCAGCTGCAGGCCGTCGACCTTGGGCATCATGATGTCGAGCAGCAGCAGCGCGGGCTTGATTTCCTCGAGTTTGGCGAACAGGCCGTCGCCTCCCGGACAGACGGCGACCTCGTATCCGTTCTCCTTGAGAATCCAGGTCAGTGTGCGGACCAACGACTCGTCGTCGTCCGCAACGAGGACGCGTGCGCCCATCAGTCTGTAGCCTCGAGCAGCGAGCGATCGACATTGCCCCCGCTCACCACGAGCACCGTGGTCTTGGAGCGTGGCACCGCGCCGGCGAGCAGCGCCGCCGTCGTTGCGGCGCCCGACGGCTCGACGGCGAGCCGGCAGGTGCGCCATAGAAACTGCACGGCGGCCCGAATGCTGTCATCCTCGACCAGCACGACGCCGCGGATGCGTTGGCGCTGCCGCGCGAGCTCGGCGAAGGGGATGGCTCCCACCGTCAGCGTGATCAGCCCGTCCGCGATGCTCGCCGTGCGCTCGAGCCGTACCGGCGCTCCCGCCGCGAGCGAGTGATGGAGCTTTGGGGCGCCGACGGGCTCGACGCCCCACACCGCCGCGCCGCTCCCGGCGGCCGCGAGACCCGCGACGACCCCCGAAATGAGACCGCCGCCGCCCACCGGGACCACGACCGTTTCGACTTCAGGGAGCTGCTCCACGATTTCGCGTGCGACCGTCGCCTGGCCCGCGATGATGTCCGGATGATCGAACGGAGGAACGATGGCGAGCTTTTCGCGGCCGGCGATTGCTTCGGCCTCGATGCGCCGATCCTCCGACGTGCGGCCGGCGAAGACGACCTCACCGCCCCAGCGCTTCACACCCTCGATCTTGACGGCGGGCGTCGTTTCCGGCATCACGATCACGGCGCGGACGCCGAACTGCTTGGCGGCGTAAGCGACCGCCTGGCCGTGATTGCCCGATGAGTAGGTGATGACGCCGCGCTGCCGCGCGGCGTCAGGAAGCTTGCGGATCGCGTTGTAGGCGCCGCGAATCTTGAACGCGCCGATCGGCTGCTCGTTCTCGAGCTTGAGGTGAGCGCCCAACTCCTCCACGTACACGAGCGGGGTGCGGCGCGCCACACCCCGCAGCCCCGCTGCGGCCTCCTCGATATCCTGGGCGGTGACCACGCTACTTCTTGGCTTTGGCCTTCGCCTTTGCCTTGGACTTCGGCGCGGGCGGGGGCGTCTCGTCGTCGTCCTCCTCGATTGCCTCCTCTTCATCTTCCTTCACGACGCGCGCCACGTCGACGACGAGATCGCCGGCGACCAGGTTCATGATCTTGACGCCCTGCGTGTTGCGGCCGGAGATGCGGATGCCCTCCACCGGCACGCGGATCATGATCCCCTTCTTGGTGATCATCATCAGCTCGTCGTCCGGCAGCACCTCTTTCAGCGCCACGATGTCGCCCGTCTTGTCGCTGCGCTTGAGCGTGATGATGCCGCGGCCGCCGCGATGCTGGACGCGGTATTCGTCGAGCTCCGAGCGCTTGCCCATGCCTTTTTCTGTGACCGTCAGCAGCGTGGACTTCCGGCGCACGACGACCATGTCGATGACGGTGTCCTTCTTGTCGAGCTCGATGCCCTTCACACCGGTGGCCGTCCGGCCCATGTCGCGCACGTCTTTCTCGTGGAACCGGATGCTCATTCCATGCGCAGTCGCGAGCACGATGTCGTTCTTGCCGTCCGTCACCTGGACGTCGATGAGCTCGTCGCCCTTTTCGATGTTGATCGCGCGAATCCCGACGGAGCGCGGATTGCCGAACTCCGAGAGCACGGTTTTCTTGACGACCCCGGCCTTCGTGGCGAATAGCAGGAACTGATCCTCGGAGAACTCGCGCACGGGCACGAGCGCCGCGACCTTCTCGTCGGGCTTCATGGCGACGCAGCTCAGGATCGGCTTGCCGCGGGCGGACCGGGCCGCCTGCGGGATCTCGTGCACCTTGAGCCAATAGCACTGGCCTTGCTCGGTGAAGAACATGACGTAGTCATGGGTCGAGGCGATGAAGAGGTGCTCGACCCAGTCGTCTTCCCGCTGATTCGCGGAGATGACTCCCTTCCCGCCACGCCGCTGGCGGCGATACGCCGACACCGGCAGCCGCTTGATGTAGCCGGCGTGCGAGACGGTGATGACCATGTCTTCTTCGGCGATCAGATCCTCGATCGAGAATTCGCCCTGGTCGGCGACGATCTCGGTGCGCCGTTCGTCGCCGAAGCCGTGCGCCAGCTCGGTGAGCTCCTCCTTGAGGATCTTCATGCGCCGCGGCTTGGAGGCCAGGATTTCCTTGCACTCCTTGATGAACCGGCGGATGTCCTTCAGCTCCTCCTCGAGCTTCGTGATCTCGAGTGCGGTGAGCCGCGCCAGCCGCATGTTGAGGATTTCGGCAGACTGTTTCTCCGACAGCTTGAAACGCTTCCGCAATGCCGCATCCGCCGCGGGCGTGTCCTTCGACTTCTTGATGATCCGGATCACTTCGTCGATATGATCGACGGCGATCTTCAAGCCTTCGAGGATGTGCTCGCGGTCCTGCGCGCGCTGCAGCTCGAACTGGGTGCGGCGCGTGATGACGGTGTGGCGGTGCTCGATGAAATGCTGGAGCAGCTCGACGAGCGCCATTTCCTGCGGCGCGCCGTCCACCAGCGCCAGCATGATGGCGCCGAAGGTCTGCTGCATCTGCGTGTGCTTGTAGAGCTGGTTGAGCACGACCATGGGGATGACGTCGCGCTTCAGCTCGATGACGAGCCGGGTGCCTTCCTTATCCGATTCGTTCCGGACGTCGGTGATGCCCTCGATCTTCTTGGCGAGCACGAGATCGCGGATCTGCTCGTGCACGCGCTCGGGGCTCACCTGGTAGGGGAACTCGGTGACGACGATCTGCTGCTTGCCGGTGGATTCCTTTTCCTCGGCGATCGCGCGGGCGCGGATGATGATGCGGCCACGGCCCTTCTCGTAGCACTCCTTGATGCCGTCGCGCCCGTAGATGATGGCGCCGGTCGGGAAGTCGGGGCCTTTGATGAACTTCCTGATGTCCTTGATCGTGGCGTTGGGATGGTCCACCAGATGCACGACCGCCTGCACGACTTCGCTCAGGTTGTGCGGCGGGATGTTCGTGGTCATGCCGACCGCGATACCCGCCGAGCCGTTGACGATCAGGTTGGGCAGCCGTCCCGGCAGGACCGTGGGCTCTTGCAGGTGGTCGTCGAAGTTGGGGACGAAATCGACGGTGTTCTTGTCGATGTCCTCCAGCATCGTCATCGCGATGCGCGTGAGCCGCGCTTCGGTGTAGCGGTACGCGGCGGCGGAGTCGCCGTCTACCGAGCCGAAGTTTCCTTGGCCGTCGATCAGCGGGTAGCGGAGCGAGAATTCCTGCACCATCCGCACGAGCGAGTCGTAGACCGCGATGTCGCCGTGGGGGTGGTACTTGCCCAGCACGTCGCCCACGACCGTCGCCGCCTTCTTGTACGGCCGGCCGGGAACGAGCCCGAGCTCGTGCATGGCGTAGAGGATGCGCCGGTGCACGGGCTTCAAGCCGTCGCGCACATCGGGCAACGCGCGCGACACGATGACGCTCATCGAATAGTCGAGGAACGATTCCTTTAGTTCGTCTTCGATGAGGCGCGGGAGGATGCGTTCGCGCACGTTTGGACCGGTCATTTGGCTCTATGTAGGGGAGGTGTAAGTTGATTAAAATTAATTACTTAGGTCACGAAAGGCAACTGCGAGGAAATCTCTACAACGACCTTCCCGAGCTGCTCTCCCTTGGCCAAATGCTCGAATGCCTTACGCGCCTCCGTCATCGGGTAGACTCGATCCACCACCGGTCTAAGCTCGCCCTTCCCCAGCCGCCGCACGATCTCCGCGTACTCCGCCGCATTGCCCATGGTGGAGCCAAGGAGGCTCCAGTGATGCCAGAACAGCCGCCGTAAGTCGAGTCCGACCTGCGGTCCCGATGTTGCCCCGCAAATCACCAGACGTCCGCCACGCCGCAAGCAGCGCAACGACTCATCCCAGGTGGCGGCACCGACGTTCTCCACCACGACGTCCACGCCGCGCTTGTTCGTGAGTGCGCGCACTTCCTGCGAGACTTGTTGCGTGCGGTGGTTGAACGTGACGTCAGCGCCGAGCTGCTTTGCGGCCGCGAGCTTGGCGTCATTGGATGAGGTGACGATCACGCGGGCGCCCAGCAGCTTGGCGATGCGCAGCGCCGCCAGGGAGACGCCGCCGCCGATCCCCCAGATCAACGCCGTCTCGCCGCTCTTGAGCTGTGCGCGGGTGACGAGCATGCGCCAAGCGGTCAGGGTCACGAGCGAAAATGCCCCTGCCTCCGCCCATGTCAGCTCGGGAGACAACAGCGGGATGCGCGCGACGTTGTGCGCCGGTACGGTGACCAGCTCCGCGACTGTCCCCGGCAGGTGCTCACCCAGCAGCCGGTAGTTGACGCACAGCGAATGCTCGCCGGCCCGGCAGAACTCGCACGTGTAGTCCGAGATGCCGGGATTGAACATCACCCGGTCCCCCGGCCGGACGGTGGCAACGTCCTGTCCGACCGCCTCGACGACGCCCGCCCCGTCCGCTCCCACGATGTGCGGGAGTTGTTTGGCGCCTCCCGGCATTCCTTCAACCACGAACAGATCGAGGTGGTTGAGTGCTGCCGCGCGCATGGCGACGCGCACCTCTCCCGCCCTGGGAGCGGGCGCGTCGGGGACGTCGGTGATCTGGAGGTGCTCGATTCCGCCGGTGGCGGTGAGAACGCAGGCGCGCATCGCGCCGTAATCTACGGCCGGAACGTCGGCGTGATCATCTGCTCCGTGCCGGTCGTGGGCATCGGCACCGGCGTCGCGGAGCTGACCGGCTGGATATAGACCTTGAACGTAGGATTGCGGCGATTCTGCGGCTCGGCATTGACGACCAACGCCACGAGATCGCCCGATGGCGAAACGGCAAATGCCGCGATCGCGAGATCGGTACCGGTCAACGCCGTCACGTTGCCCGTCGCAAGATCGGCGCGCACAACCTGCTGCACGGTGCGATTCCCCTCGCGCCGCTCGACGAGGTAGGCGAGCGTGCCGTCGCGCAGGAAGCGGGGCTCCGACTCGCGCTGTTGGGCCGAGCGCGTGAACTGCCGCTGATTCGAGCCGTCCCGCCCCATCAGCCAGATGTCGCCGTCTTTGTTCCGGGTGGAGACGTACGCGACGCTTTGTCCGTCGGGCGAAACGGTGGGCGACGAATTGACCGAGTCACGCGTGAGCTGCGTCAGGCCCGTGCCATCCACATTCACGGCCCAGATCTGCTGTTTCCCCGCGGTCCGCGACGAATGGAAGACGAGCGCCTGGCCGTCCGGGGCGAAAGCGGGCCGACCATCAGCTTGGGGATCGTTCGTCAACCGGGTGGCGCCCGTGCCGTCGGCATTCATGACATAGATCTCGGCGTTGCCGTCGCGCTGTGACACGAACGCGATACGCGAGCCATCCGCCGAGAACGCCGGATCGCTGGCCGATCCGGTGTCGGGGGTGATCTTGGTGAGCTGCGCGAGGTTGGAGCGCTCGGCGGCATACAGCTGGAATTTCCCGGGACCGGAGCGCGAGCTCGCGACGATGATTTCACCGACGACATAGATGTCGGCCGCGGCGGCCTTGCCGCCCGGTGCGGACGCCGTCACGCGCGCATGGCCGTAGCCAGTCCCGGCCACCGTCCCGTCCTCTCCGACCGTCGCCACCTGGGGATTGTCGCTGCTCCACGTGAGATTGCCGGCCGGGCCGAGCACGTTCCCTTGGTCATCCGCGTAGTTCGCGCGCAGGGTGTGGCGCTGATTCAGCCCGATCCCCACACGCGGCTGCGTGAACCGCACCGCGCCCGCGATGACGCTGATATTCCAGCTGACCGCGAGGCCGGCGCTCGGCCCGCGCACCGTGAGCTGCGTCTTGCCGACGGCCCGGCCCGTGAGCGTTCCGGTCTGGGCGTCGAAACTCGCGACAGATGGGTCGGCCACACTCCAGCGCAGCGGCGCCTCAGGAACGGGAGCGTTCTCGGCCGTCAGGGCTTGCGCCTCGAACTTCGCACTGCCGGTCAGGGGAACCTGGACTTCGTCCGAGAGGCGTGGGCGCACCGAGAGCTTGGCCACGACCTGATGCACCGCGACCTCGATGCTCTTGCTCTGCAGCAATCCGGAGACGCTCAGTGTCGCTTTGCCGGGACCCGCCGCGGTAACGACACCAGCCAGGCTCACGCGCGCTACACTTTGATCGCTCGACGCCCATTGCAGCACGAGAGGATTCACGGTTCGGTTGTTCTGCGTCGCCACGATCACGTGCAGGGTGTCCAGCTGGCCTGGTGACAACAGCAGGGCCGAGCCTTCCTGCACCGAGAAGTCCGCCTGCTGAACCACTACGGGAGCCGTTGCGGTGAGGCCTCCGGCGGCAGTCGCCTGGATCGTGCCCTGGCCCGGCGAGAGCGCGACGATGTTGCCGCTCTGATCGACACTGGCCACGTCCGAGCGCAGCGACGTCCAGGTGACATGCACCGGCGCCGCCGCCGAGCCGTCCTCCCGCAGCGCCCGCGGCGAGACCCGCGTGTTCTCGGACGGCAACAGATAGATGACGCCTGGCTCGAGTCGCAGCGCGGCCGCCGGCCCGCTTCCGGGAGGCTGCCCGGCGAAGGGGTCGACGCCTGGAGGTGGAGCTGGAGGCGGGGCGGCCGGGGGGGGCCCTGGGGGGGGGGGAGGCTGGGCGGGTCCGCTGCCACCAACGACCTGGACGGCAGCCTGACCCCGCCGCGGGCCCACCCGGGCTTCGATAATGGCAACCCCGTTCGCGACCCCAGTGACGGTCCCGTTGTTGTCCACCTTGGCGATGTTGACGTTGTTCGAGGACCAGATGATGCGCACGGTGGGGATGACATTGCCGATGCGATCGAACGCCGTCGCGAGCAAGCCGCTGCGCTCCCCCACGCGAATGGTTACCGAAGGCGGTGCAACCTGGACCTCGGTGACGTTCTGTGCCGGCGCCGACCCCGGAAGCAAGAGGGCGAGCGCCGCGATGAATCCGCGTTTTATCATGGCTGGCGAATGTGTGTCCGGCTAAATGGCGTTGTCAAGCCAACTTGTCACAGCGGCTGGGAACGAAAGAGACCTAAAAGGCGGTAGTCCGTGTCACTTGCGAGGTCAGAATCCCGCGGTAAGCTATAGGCCACCCACGCCGCCCCGCACCTTATCAGCTAGGAGAGATCCGATGCTTGAGCAGATGGATTTAACGGAGAGCAGTTGGCCTGGACCGGGATTCATGGAGCCGATGTTCCCGTCGGCGCCCACGCCTTCCCCTAGCCCATCGTCCATGCCAATGGAAGAGAAACGCTCTTCTTCCAAGCCGAAGGCCAAGAAGAAAAAGAAAGCCGCCAAGAAGAAGGCGCGGCCTAAAGCACGGAAGAAGACGGCGAAGAAGAAGAAGAAAGCCGGCAAGAAGAAACGCCGCCGCTAACAGCGTTCGCTCTGACACCCGCGGGAGCGTCTCGACGAGGCGCTCCCGCGGCCACGTTAAGGAGAAAAAAACCGTGCGTCGTGCGTCGTGCATGGTGACATTAGCGATCGCGGTGGCGTGTTCCGCCCCGCGAGAAAAGCTCGGCGATCCGGCGCAAGAAATCGCGGCGATGCTGCAGCGCTCCGCGGCCGATTGGAATCACGGCGATCTCGACGGCTTCATGAGCGATTACGCGCGCGATTCTCTCACCAGCTACATGGCCGGCGGCCACGTGCAGTATGGCTGGCAAGCGCTGTATGATCGCTATCAGGCGAACTACTTCGCGCCCGGAAAATCCCGCGACTCGCTTTCGTTCGACGAGCTGCGCGTCCGCCTGCTGACGCCCGATCTCGCGTACGCCACTGCCCGGTTCAAGCTGTCGCGTCGTGACTCCGTTGTGGCCAGCGGGCCGTTCAC
>DASYTD010000188.1:0-17379 GCA_036002655.1 Gemmatimonadales bacterium | reverse complement strand
GCGCTTGTTGTACTGAATCACGAACGGGATTTTGGTCAGGTCGTACCCGTACTCCGCCATGTTGTCGTACAAGTTCTGCATCGATTCGACATTCGCCTCCATCCGCTCGATCTGGCTGTCGGCGACGAACACGATGCCGTCGACGCCCTTGAGGATGAGCTTGCGGCTGGCGTTGTAATAGACCTGCCCGGGGACGGTGTACAGGTGGAATCGCGTCTTGAAGCCGCGAATCGTGCCGAGGTCCACCGGCAGGAAGTCGAAGAACAACGTCCGCTCGGTCTCGGTCGCGAGCGAGATCATCTTGCCGCGCGTATTGGGCGAGACCTTCCCGTAGATGTGCTCCAGGTTGGTCGTCTTCCCTCCGAGGCCCGGTCCGTAATAGACAAGCTTACAGTTGATCTCGCGGGACGCGTAGTTGATCATCGACATGGGCGCGTCCCCTTAACCGAAGAGTTTGTCAATTTCGTCTTCCGCCCCTTCGAGCAGGCCCTTTTGCTGTGCCTGGCCCGTGCCGACCCGATTGAACATCTCCTCGAAGACCTTGTTGAGATCGCCCACGACCGCTTTCGCCTTGAGCTTGACGAGGCCGAGGGTCGCCCGCTGATCGAACAGCACGACGAGAATCACGCGCTTCGCGACGTCGGCGAGATACATGGACTCGCGCTCGCCCTGATGCACGAGGGAGGCGAATTCCGCCTCCCCGATCATTTTCGCGAGCTGATCGTTGGCGCTGAAATCGGCGGCGGTGAGCGAAGCGAACGCGGTCGGATCGAACTGCGGTGTTTCTCCGACGGTGGCGACGAGCTGGCCGTTGCGGTCAACGAGCAACGCACAGCGGGCGTTCGAGTCGCGCAGGAACGCCTGCAGGTGCGTCTGGATTTGCTTGAAATCGTTTTCGTTGAACGACCAGCTTGCGGCCCCGGCCATGCGCCTCCTTCGAGGGTCAGTCGGTCTCGGACATTTCGCGCCGTGCCGCCAGCGCCTGGGCAATCGTCACCGCGTCGGCGTATTCGAGGTCGCCGCCCACCGGCAACCCGCGCGCGATACGCGTGACGCGCACGCCGCTGAGCTTCAACACCTGCTGGAGATACATGGCCGTGGCCTCCCCTTCCATCGAGGGATTCGTCGCCACGATCACCTCGCGCACTTCGGTGCCGTTCGCTACCCGCGCCAGCAAGCGGTCCACGTCCAAATCATCCGGTCCGACGCCATCCAGGGGCGAGATTCGGCCGCCGAGGACATGATACCGGCCCCGGTAGCGGCCCGCACGTTCGATCGCGTTGACGTCCCCCGATTCCTCGACCACGCACAACAAGGCCGCATCGCGCCGCGGGTCGCGACAGATGGGGCAGGGATCGTCGTCAGCGAGATTACCGCACGTCGCGCACGCCGTCACCTGGCTGCGGACCCTGCGGATGGCGTCCGCCAGCGCCTCCGCAACCTCCGCGGGCTGCTTTAATAGGTGGAACGTGAGCCGTTGGGCGGTTTTACGCCCGATGCCGGGGAGCTTGGCGAGCTCCGCCACGAGCTCCTCGATGGCGGACACGGGGATGCCTAAAGCGGCGGGAGCTGAAACGGGAAGGGCAGACCCGACGCCAGCTTCCGCACCTCGGCCTGATACATCTCAGCCGCGCGCTTCTGCGCCTCCGCCACGGCTGCAAGCACGAGATCTTCGAGCATCTCGACGTCGCCCTGGCTGACCGCCTGGGGGTCGATCTTGATGGCCCGAATGTGCCCCCGCCCATCGACCGTGGCCTGGACCATACCCCCACCGGCCGAAACCGTCAGCGTCTGCTGTGCTAGCTGAGTCTGGATCTCGGTCAGCCGTCCCTGCATCTGCTGGCTGAGCTGGAGTAAGCTGGATAAATCCGCCATACGTCGAAAGTTACCCCTCAGGGGAGTGTTTGCAAGCTGTTACTCGAGCAGCTCCAAATCTAATGCGTCCACGGCCGCGCTCAGGGTGGGGTCTTTGGCGCGCAGGTTCTTCAGTCGCTCGGCGCTGGCCTGCGCTCCGGTGATGCGTCCGGGGCTCGCTTCCCCCCCCGCCGCGATCTTCACGCGCGGGGCTTCGCTGACGTACTGGCCGAGACTCTGCGCGATGGTCTCGCGTTGGCGCTCCAGTCCGTCGGCGTGCACCGCATTGCCGGGGCGCACGGTCACCACGCGACCATCCACCGCGACGACTGCAGCTTCCGCCAACAGGCTCCCCAGCACCTGGCTGCGCGTGCGCGCGTCGGCGACGACGTGCGCCCAAACGGAGCGGATGTTGTCGAGTGTCGGTTCCACCTTCTGGCCCGACGGACTGACGGCCTGACGGCCCGACGGCCCTTGACGCTCGGCTGCCGGGGTTTCGCGCGGAGCCGGCCGGTCCGGGTTTAGGCCGGCGGGCCGTCCGGCCGTCGTGCCCCGCAGCGCTTCCAGCACTTCGGCGATTGCGACCGTCCGATCGAGCATCGCCCATCTCAGCAACAACACCTCGACTAAGAGCCGAGTGTTCGCACTTCTGCTCAGGCGTTCTTCGGATTCGCTCAGGATCGTGAGCAGCCGCACGATATCCGCGGGCGGCAGCTGCGGCGCGTACTCGCGCACGACCGCCAACAGTCCCTCCGTCAGGCCTTCCGGCTGGCCGCCGACCCCGACGAGTAGCAGCGCGCGCAGCGTCTCCCCGGCGCCGTTCACGAACTCGCCGAGATCCGCGCCGGCCTCAAGCAGCCGCTCCACGAGCGGGAAGATCGCAGCCGGGTCGCGCTCGGCGATGGCCCGCAGCATCTCGCCGTACAGCTCGTCGGGGATCAGGCCCAGGACCTCGCGCACCCGCGCCGCCGTGACCGGTCCTTCGCCGAACGAGAGCACTTGATCGAGCAGCGACAACCCATCGCGCATGCCGCCGTTGGCGCTCTTGGCGATGAGATGCAGCGCGTCGTCGTCGACTTTGAGCTGCTCGGCCGCTGCAACCTGTTTGAGACGGGCGACGATCGCGTGCGGGCCGATGCGCCGGAAATCGAAGCGCTGCAGCCGCGACAGGATCGGGGCGGCGGTATTGGCGATCTTCTGCGGCTCCGTCGTGGCGAACACGAACACGACGCGCGCCGGCGGCTCCTCGAGGATCTTGAGCAACGCATTCCAGGCTTCGCGCGTGAGCATGTGCGCTTCGTCCACGATGTAGACCTTGGAGCCCGACTCTGTGCTGGCGGCGTACATCGCACGCTCGCGCAGATCGCGCGCGTCGTCCACGCCGCGGTTGGAGGCGGCGTCCAGCTCGACGACATCCAGATTGGCCGCGCCAGTCCAGATGCGGCTGCACGAATCGCACTTGCCGCACGGCTCCCCGGCAGGCGTGCGCTGCTCGCAGTTCAACGCCATGGCGAGAATCCGGGCAGCGGTCGTCTTGCCGACGCCGCGCGGGCCGGCGAAGAGGTACCCGTGCGCGACGCGACCTTGCGCGACCGCGCCACGCAGGGCGGCCGCCACATGGTCTTGGACGATGAGATCAGCGAATTGCTTGGGTCGGTATTTACGGGCTAAGGCAATCATACGAATGTCAAATGTAGAATGTCCAATACCCAATGTCGAATGATCCTTGGGCATTGATTATTGGTCATTCTACATTGGATATTTCACTCGCCCCAGGTCCGCAGGCTTTCCGCTCGTGAACCGCGTCAGGCCCCCGCAGGGAGCAGCGCTAAGCGATGTCGGGATTCGTTGCGGGGTGCCTGGGGCACTTTTTTTCCACACGGCGACCGTGCCCGCGAGCAGCAGCGTCAGCAGCACGCTCATGGACGCGGACACCCCGAGTGCTCGAACCGGCTCTCGACCGAGTCCACCGCGGCATACAACGCCTGATCCTGCGACGTTCGGCGCGAATCGAATGACGCCATGCGCGCCCGCCGCTCCGTGTTGTAGGTGATCCACAGGCTTTCGATCGACACGAGCCCGGCGGCAAGCCCGCCACAATCCATCTGGCCGTTCGCGAACAACGCCGCGCGGTCGTGAAAATTGCGCACCGCCCGCGACAACGAGTCGCTCAACCGATCGAACCGCGCGAACGGTGACGCGACGGCTTGCGGCGGTGGTGCGGCCGGCGGCCGATCAACGGACGCGGGTGGAATGGCCGGCGTGGTCCGGCGCGTAGACTGCGGCGGTGGCGCAGGGCGGGAGCGGGGGGGAGTGGAGCGGGACACGAGTTTCTTGGCGCGCTCCAGCAATCCCGCCCATGGCGGCGGCACGCCCGGATTGCGCAACGCGAAGTACCAATACGCCCCCGCGCCGACGCCGGCCAGCAACAGCAGGATCGCGAAGCGCCTGAGCCATGGCCCACGCCGTTTACGGCGGCGTGCCTTGGGCGCCGGTTTCCTTTCCGCTTCCTCATCGAGCAGCCGGAACGTGTGCGGCGTGCGCCGCGGAGCGAGTGGGGGTGGGGGGGGCGCGGCGATAGCCGGCGGAAGCGACGCGACCGACTCCGGGGTCACCTGCCACGGTATGTCATCCGATGACCGCTGCGGCGGCGCAGGTGGCGGTTTCGGAGCCGGCGGCTCATCGGGGACGAAAACCGGCGCCGCAGGTCGTGTTTTGGACTGGCTCTCACGCCGGGGACGCGGTGGAGGAGCGGGGGGAGCTGGGGGCGGCGGCGGTTCGGGTCGTGGCGGAGGCGCGGGCTCGTCATCCGCGCTCGTCTTGATGACCGGAATGTCGTCCGCACTCGAGCGCATGATCCGAAACCCTCGGTCCGGTGCGGGAGTCTCTCGCGTCGCTTCGGCGGGCGCCTCGTGAGCGGCTTCCTCTTCCTCCTCCTCCTCTTCCACTGGGGCTGGAGGAGGCGCTGGGGGCGTCACCGCTTTCTGCTTGGGACCGGTGAGCGTCGGTCCGTAGGCTTTGTAGTTCCTCCACGTGATGAACGAGCGTTTCTTCCCGTCTGGTTTGATCGACTCGGGCTGGAGCAGCTCGTAGAACGACAGCGGCGTCTTGTGCCAGTCGTCGTTCCCCGGCGTCGTGCGGAAGAATTTTCCGGTCACGCCGCCCGCTTCGGCCGCGACCAGAATCGCGACGTGCCAAGGATCGGTGAAGAACTTCTCGTGGGTCTCCACGTCGTGCGCGGTGAGGTAGCCACCCTGCCCGGGATGGCTGTGGTACCAGCCGAGCAAGAGCCCCGCCGCCTTGGTCAGCTGCTCCTGCATCCGATCCCACAGGCGTGAGACGACGACTTCCGTCTTGTCGCCGTAAATCGCCTGGCTGAGCTTCAGCGTCTTGTCGATGACGGTGTAGAGCACGCCGTTTTCGGGATCGCGGTACAGATCCCCGATCAGAAACCCGAAGATCGCCTGTGACGGCGAGCTCTTGACGTGTTCTTGCAATGCGATGACGGCTTCCTGCTGGAAGAAGATCGGATACGGCGCGCGGCCCGACGGTTTGGCCCCGGGCAGCGATGGATTCCACAGAATCGCCCGGTCCATCGGCATCGCTTGCGACTTGGGCTCGGCCCTCGCGCTCATCGCAACGTCTCGACGATGATCTGCGCGGCGCGCTCGACGTCCGTGCGATTGACGTCCGGATGCGTGACCGCGCGCAAGCGACGCGCACCGAACGGCACCAGCCGTACACCCGCCTGGGCAAGTCGCGGAGCCCCGGTGTCGGACGTATCGCCGTCGCGCACCAGATCGAGCATCACGATGATGCCGGTCTGATTCGCCTGGGTGCCGGATGGAAAGAAGAGGGCATCGTCGCTGCCCAGCACGGTGGCGATGCGCTCTTCGAGCCGGCGCGTCGTGGGATCGCCGTCGAGCACGTCGTCGCCGACTTCCGCCTCCGCCATGGCGCGTCGCATGGCGGGCGAGGGTTGGGTGACGGTGTCGGAGCGAAGATCGATGACATTCATCCGAGACGCACGCGTTGCTGGCGCCGCATGCGCATCAGATCGTACGTCTCCGCCACTTCCCCGCCCAGCAGGAACATGTAGGCCGTGTAGTAGATCCAGAGAATGAACAGCAGGAAGCCGATGAGGTTTGCGTCTGAGGCGACCTGGTCGAACGTCACGAACCGCGCCACGTACAGCGCGTACAGCCGTTTCGCGATCTCGAACGCCACCGCGCAGAACAGCGAGGCGACCACGCTCGTGCGCCAGTAAATGCGGCGGCTCGGCAGGAATTTGAAGATCATGAAGAACAGCAGCGTGCTGAACACAAGCGACGCGAGCTGCGACAAGACACTGCGGCTCGTGGACGCGAATGCGTTGGCCAGAAACAACGTTCCCGCGACGAAGACCATGGCGAGATCGGTCAGCTTGGCGACCGGCCAGGGGCGATTCTCCTCGGTGTCGAATACCTCGTTCAATGCGGCCCGCAGTCCCCCGAACATACGAGTCGAGAACCAGAGGAACAGGGGCGCGGCGAGGAGGGTGAGGTGGCCGCGCCGCGCCACCAGGTCGCCGAGCGCGCGCTCGATGAAGCCGAACGTGCCGGTTTCCCCGCCACTCGACTCGGGAAGAAAGCGCTGCAGCAGTTCGTGGATGTTGAGCTGATGAATGGCGAGCTGATACTGAGCGAGATAACCGACCACCGCGAGCACCAGCCCGACGAACGGGATGGCCGTCAGCAGGATGTCGAACGCGAGAGCGCCGGCGAGAAACGGAATGTTGTCTTCATAGGCCGCCTCGAGGGTCCGCCGGACGACGCCGGTGACCGTGCGATGCCAGCCGCCTTCACCCCCCCCATTCACGCGAGGGGCTCGTCCTCCTCCTCGGAGGCGGGGGGGGCGGGGGGGGCGGGGGGCACCGGAGGGCGCGCGGACCGGGCGCGGCGGCGGCGGGCTGCCTCGAGCCGGCGTCGCAGCTGCTCGCGCGTTGCGATCTCGGGCTCTTCCTCTGCTTCGTCCTCGGTTTCGTCGGCCTCGTCCTCCGCTTCCTGCAGCAGCCCGCGGACCTCGTCGACTTTTTCCTCAGCCAGCTCTTTCAGGTTGCGCAGGCCCTTCGTCATTTTGCGGCGCGCGTTTTCGCCCCCTTCGGTGGGCGCGAAGACGAAACCGGCCACGGCGCCGAGCACGATCCCGAACAGGAACGCGCCAAAGCCTCCGCCGCGCTCGCTCATTCGCCTGCCTCCGCATCATCCGGCGCAGCCACGAGCGCGGCTCTCGGGGCGGCATGTGACGCGAGCTTCGGTTGGACGTAGCGATCGGTGGCCGCGCGCGTACCCTTGACCCGCAGCTGCTCGAACAAGAACGCGAATGTTTGCTCCAGATCAGCGCCGATGGCGGCCCGCACGTCCGCCGGCAGATCCCAGAAGCGCCGCTTGAAGGGCCCGATCGCTTTCTTGCGGCTCTTGTAGATGAACTGCTCCTCGGTATCGCCCTTCTTCCACTCTTCCTTCGCCTCGGCCTTGACCCACTCGTTCACTTCGCGGCGCAGGTCCTTGGGCAGCGCGGGATGATCGAAGACGATCGTCTGGAAGTTCGTCGCGAGGTGAATCTCGACCGCCTCGCATTGCGGGAACTGCGAGAACGCCTCGGGCGGTAGCGTGGACGCGCCGTGCTGCACCGCTCCGCCGAGCCCGTATTTCGTCCGGGCGTCGTGTGACAGCGCCTGCAGCGCCTGGAGGTCGAGCTGCACTTTGGCGATGGAGCCATCGGGCAACACGACGCCGCCATGGCTCGTGCCCGTCTGCACCGAAATCTTCGAGATGCCGGCGTAGTCCCCGCGGCGCGCGAGGGTGCGGTTGTAGCCTTCCATGAAGGCTTGCAGCTCGTGCACGTCGCTGTTTTTCCCGCCGACCTCGCCGATCTCCGCGCCGACCGACACCGTGACGTCCGCCGGCTCGCGGTCGCGGATGAATTGCGTCAGCTCGGCGGCGCGCTCGTAGTTGGTGCGCTGCTGCTCGTCGAGGTTGGGCTTCGCAAGATCGACGAGCGTCGAGGTGTCGATGTCGATGTTGTAGAAGCCGGCGTGTAGCTCTTCCTCGATCAAGGCGCGCAGCGCCTTCAGCTCGGTGTCGGGGTCGGCGGCGTACTTCTTGGCGTTGACTTGCACGTGATCGCCCTGAATGAAGAGCGGCCCCGTGAATCCCTCGCGCAGCGCCGCGGCCGTCATCACCGCGACGTACTCGGCGGGGCGCTGGTCGGTGTAGGCGATCTCGCTGCGGGCGATCTCGCAGATGATCGCACCGGCATCGAGCCGCTGCGCCGCGCGGAAAATCGCCCGCCCGGTGTCGTAGGACAGAATCCGGACGTTCATCGCCGGCGTCGTGAAGGCCGGCACCTCGCCGCGTCCGCGCGCCATGTACAGCTCGTGAATGGACGCGGGCCGCACGCCGGCGCGCTGCCCGATTTCCCACAGCAGCCAGCGGGCGCGGGTCTTGGCGTCTTCGTTGCCGAACACCGCCTCACGGACGAGCTCGTCCATCGCGGCGCTTTGGCGCACCGCCGGGTCGTCGAATTGTGTCAAGGTCGATTGCAGAGTCACGGGAAGCCTCCTGCGGGCGGAATTTATGCCCCGGCTACATCGATAACCAGCCCGTCATATGCGGGCGCGATGCCCGCAGGCAGCATCGCGGCAAGCGCGCTGTGCGTGAACTCATGCGTGAGATGCGTGAAGAACGTGCGGCGCGCGCCGATGCGCTGAGCGGCGGCGACGGCTTCGGGTATCGAGAGGTGCAGCGGATGCGGGCGCGTCAGCAGCGCATTGAGCACCAGCACCTCGAGACCCGCCAGCGCGGGGACGGCGGCGTCCGGGATCGCCTTGACGTCGGTCAGGTACGCCACGGCCCCCACGCGATAGCCGAAGACTCGGGTGTCGCCATGTGGCAGCGACAACGCCAGGACCGGCACCCCGGCGACGGACGCGCTGGCGCCCGGCTCCATGACATGCGGCGCGAGCTCCGGCTTGCTCGTCCCCGCGGGGACGACGATGGACGGATCGAAGATGTACGGGAACTTGGCGGCGAGCTCCGCCATCGTGTCGCGCGAGCCGTAGGCCGGGAGCATGGCCCCCTGGCGCACCGACAACGCGCGCAGGTCGTCAATCCCGTGCACATGATCGGCGTGGGCGTGAGTGAACAGCACGGCATCCACGCGATCGACCCCCGCCGCCACGAGCTGGAGACGGAGCTCGGGGGGCGTGTCGATGAGCAGCCGTTTGCCGTGGGTTTCGATCAGCGCCCCGGTGCGCGTGCGCCGGTCGCGGGGGTCAGCGGAGGTACAGGTGGGACAGCGACAGCCGATCTGCGGCACGCCGAACGACGTGCCGGAGCCGAGCACGATCAACCGCACGTCACACTACCTCGACCTTGATGAGGTTGGTGCTGCCCGACACGTCCCACGGCACGCCCGCGGTCATGACGATGCAGTCACCGGACTTCGCGTACTGGCGCTTGAGGATCAGGTCGCGCACGACGGTCAGCATGGCATCGTAGCCCGGCACGCGATCCACGAGGACCGGAATGACTCCCCACACGAGCGCGAGCTGGCGGTACGTAGTGCCCTCGGTGGTGACGGCCAGAATGGGAACGGGCGGGCGCAGCGCGGCGACTTTGCGCGCCGTGAAACCGCCTTTGGTGAGCGTCACGATGAGCGGCGTCTTGAGCATGCGCGCCACGGCGAACGTGCCCCACGCGATCGCGTCCTCCGTGTGCACGCCCTCTTTGGCCGAGCGTCGCTCTTCGCGCAGGCGCAGCGGATGCCGCTCCATTTCGCGAATGATCCGATCCATGGCGCGAACCGCCTCCACCGGATACTGCCCCACCGCGGTTTCCGCCGAGAGCATCACCGCGTCGGTGCCGTCGAGAATCGCATTGGCGACGTCCGACGCCTCGGCGCGGGTGGGCCGTGGGGCGTGCACCATGGACTCGAGCATCTGGGTGGCCGTGATGACGGGCTTCCCCTGGTGATTCGCTTCACTGATGAGCCGCTTCTGCACGAGCGGCACCTGCTCGAACGGCAGCTCGACGCCGAGATCGCCGCGCGCCACCATCACCGCATCCGACGCAGCGACGATCTTGTCGAGACTTTCCAGCGCCGTCGCCTTCTCGATTTTGGCGACGAGTTTGGTCGTGGCGGGGACGAGCTTGCGCAGCTCCTCCATGTCTTCCGGACGCCGCACAAACGACAACGCGAGGTAGTCCACGCCGATCCTCACGGCATCCTGGACGTCTGCGCGATCCTTTTCGGTGAGCGCCGGCGCCGAGACATGCACGCCCGGCAGGTTCATCCCCTTGTGCGCGGTGAGAATGCCGCCGTCCACGACGCGGCCGCGCACGCGCGGGGGATCCACGCGGACCACCTCGACCGACAGCAGCCCGTCGTTCAGCAGAATGCGCGAGCCAACCTTCGCGTCGGTCGCGAGGCCCTCATAGGTGGTGGGGAGCTCGTCGCCTTGCGCGAGCTCTTCGGGGACGAATACCACCGCTTGTCCCGCCCTGAGCTCGCGCGGAGCGGAGAGATCCCCCACCCGAATGCGCGGACCTTGGAGATCGAGCAGCACCGCAATCGGCATTCCGTTCCTGTCGGCGACCTTCCGGGCGGCGGCGATCCACTCGGCACGCAGCTCGGGCGTGCCGTGGGACGCATTGATCCGCAGGACGTTCGCGCCGGCCTGGAGGAGGGCGCCGATGGCCGACGCATTGCCGGTCGCCGGCCCCAGGGTCGCGACGATCTTGGTGCGGCGAATCAGCGGGACGCCGTTAGTGCGGTTTTCCACAAATGCGCGGAGGGTTGGAGATGTGGAAAAGTGGCCACAATGAAACGCCCTGCCGGCCGCTCGGCGGTAACGACAGTGCGGTTCTGCGGCATGCGCTTAACGCTTTGAAGAAGGTGTGGATATCGCGGGTAGGTGAAGCGATATCTGAAGCGACAGCACGTCCCGAGTGCACGCCCGAGTTCTGCATAAAGATACGCACATCGGTATACGCGCTCAGCGCACAACCTCGAGGGACTTTCGTTCGAGCCGCTGGCGCAGCTCGTGGAGCACGTGAATCGTGCGCGCCATGGCGGAGGCCGGCATCCCCTCGATCGTGCGTGCCGCCAAGCGGCGCTCCAGCTGCCCCACGCGCAGGAGGACCTCCAGTCCGTGCCGTGTGAGGGTCACGCGCACGCCGCGGTCATCGTCGGGATCCGTCGTGGTCTCGACGAGCCCCTTGGCTTCCAGCCGCTGGATGAACGTCGTGGCGGCCGCACGCGAGACACCCAGCTCGCTGGCGACGTCGCTGGGCCGCGCACCGTCGGGACCGCCCAGATCCACCGCCGCCATGGCGGCGTGGGCCCGCTGCGACAGCCCAAAGCTCTTGTAGGCGCGATTGCCGGCGCGCTCGATGGCTTGGTAGGCCGACGCGACCGCGTCTGTCAGCTGCAGCGCCAGCTCGGAGCGGTCGCTCATGTAATTAACATGTTGATAGTTAACATACTAAACAGATTCCCGCTACGCAAGCAGGACGATTCAGCAGGTTTCCAACCAGTCGACCTTCGCTTCGTTCTTGCAGCGCGCGCATGTCAACGAGTCCGGTTTGCCGCTGAAGTCTTGCCGTTCCTGGCAGTGGGGACAGACCGCGTAGGTGGTGGTGACCTCCTCCCCTTCCCTGCTGCCGAGGGTGGGGCGGAGCAGGCCGGTGCGGACGACGATGCTCCAGCGGTCCGGCGGCGTGTCGCGCACCACGACGTCGATGCGGCTGATCCGCACCGGTTTCTTGCGAACCTCGAGCACGACTTTGCCGTCGGCCGTTTCGTCGACGATGGGATACCACGCGCCGCGACGCAGGATGTCGGCGACGTTATCGAGGCAGCGGGCCCACCCGCGGGGAGGCATGAGCGGGCCCAATGTAGCACATCGCGCTAAATTGCGTTATGCGCACCATCGGGACCGTCACGCGGCTGCAAATTCAGCGCGACTCGCTCAAGCGCGGCGAGAAGCCGACGCGCGTCTACGATCCCACGCCGCTGCTCGCGGTGCCGTCACTCAACGTCACCCCGGACGGCGCGTTGGGCGGCAGCGCGGACGGCACCTGGATCGTGGATGTGCACCACCGGGCGCACCCCCACACGAAAAACGAAGACGGGCTCCACGGGATTTCGCTGGGGTTTACGTCGCATTACGCGGCGATGCGGGAACACTTCGGCGACCGCTTGGCGGTGGGCTGCGCGGGCGAAAACATCATCGCCACGACCGACCGCCGCTTTGGCTATGACGAGCTCGCCGGCGGAGTCGCGATTCTCGCTCCCGACGGACGGGAACGAGTCCGGTTACGGGTGCTTCAAGTCGCGCATCCCTGCCGCCCGTTCACCGGCTGGGCATTGGGGCGACAGGTCGAGCCGGAAGAGCTGAAAAAGCACCTGCAATTCCTCGACAATGGAATGCGAGGGTTCTACTGTGTCGGTGAGGGGGCCGGAACGGTTAAACTGGGGGACCAGGTAGCCATTCTCTGACGGGATCCCGTATCCCGTTTTTGGGTGTTAGCTCAGCTCGTCCCATGCCATGCCCGCCGTTTTATGACAGCGATCGCATGTCATGTCATTGGTCCTGGCTTCAATGCCCTGGCGATGCCGGCAGCTCGGGCAAACGGCGTATGTCAGGGGGAAGATCCGGCCCAGCCGTTCGATGACGCGCGGCTCGCACCGCACGATCGTCCAGCGCTCCGGCGGATGATAGCGAATCTCGAGGAAGCGACGATCGACCGGCACATTGTGCCGGTTCACGTCGAGCACCACGATGTTGCTCGAGGAGATGCGAACGACGGGATACCATGCGCCGCGCCGCAGCGTGTGCGCGCCGGCAGGACCAACGCGCGCCCAACCCTTCACCTGCAGACGCGTCGGCGTGACCATCCGGTTGCTGCTTTCCATGGCCTTTAGACTACCGTCACGGGCAAAAGCCCGTCGTGACTGGAGTCACAAGGACCCCGGTCGGGTCAGGCTCACCCGCACTCTGAAAAGCCGCAGACGTGACATTTGGCACAGCCCTCGATGAACGCCAGCTGTGAGCCGCAGTCGGGGCATGCGCCGATGAAGTCCTGTTCCGGTCCCCGCGCCGCACGCAAGGCGGCATCGCCGCTCGTGTCGAGCACCACTTCCGTGGGCGCGGGCGACGCGGCGCGGGTCGAGTCGAGCAGATCCTGCTGGACGCCCTGCTTCTCCTGCATCCACTTCTCGATCGCGATACCGATGGCGTCGGGCACCGAGAGCACTTTGTGCGGGCCCAACCCCACCGCGCGGTCAGACGAGATGCCGCGCAGCTGGCGATAGATCTCCGGGAGGGGCACACCCGAGCGCAGCGCCAAGGATATGAGCCTGCCGATCGCCTCCACGTCCGCCATCAGCGCCCCACCCGCCTTGCCGAGCGACATGAAGACCTCGAACGGCTGGCCCTTGTCGTCCTCGGTGATCGTCACGTACATGGTGCCGAGCGGCGATTCGATGCGGCGCGTCGAGCCCTTGAGCAGATCGGGGCGCGAGCGCTTCGCCCGGCGCTGGAGGTTCTCGGCTTCCACATCGTGCAGCCGCTCGCGCGTGAGCTGGAGCTCGGTCTCGACCTCGGCGATGCGGCTGAGCGCCTCGGCGAGCGCGTCCTTCCCTGCCCCGACACTGACCGCCGCGCCCTGTATTTTCGTCGCCGTCGCGCCAGTAGAGAGCACCTGGTTCTCGCGCGCGCCGTCGCGGTATACCGTGACGCCCTTGCACCCGAGCGTGTAGGCGTAGCGGTAGATCTGCTCGACGTACTCCTCCGTCGCGTCGTTCGCAAAGTTGCACGTCTTGGAGATCGCCGAGTCGGTGAAGTCCTGGAACGCGGCCTGCATCTGGATGTGCCACTCGGGGGTCACGTCGTGCGCCGTGACAAAGACGCGCTGCCACTTGGCCGGCACGGCGTCGAAGTGGATGTGGCCCGCCTCCGCGATCTGCTTCACGAGCTCGTCCGAGTACCACCCCTCGCGCTGGGCGATGGCCACGAAGTCTTCGTTGACGTCGGGCATCAGCACGCCCGCCTGATTGCGCATGAACGCGACCGCGAACAGCGGCTCGATCCCCGAGGAGCAGCCGGCGATGATCGAGATCGTGCCGGTGGGCGCGACGGTCGTGAGGTTGCAGTTCCGCAGCCGCCGCATCGGCCGGATGCGCTCGCCCTTCGCGTTGCGCGCGCAGCTGGCATCCGGTCCCCAGATGGAGCGCTCCCACTCCGCGAACGTCCCCCGCTGCTCGGCGAGCTTCTCGGACGCGACCTTGGACTCCTCGTCGATGAACTCCATCATCTTGCGGCCGAGCGCGACGGCGCTGTCGGAATCGTAGGGAATGCCCAGCCGCACGAGCAGGTCGGCCCACCCCATGATCCCCAGACCGATGCGCCGGATCCGCTTCGCCAGATCGTCGATCTCGGTGAGCGGGTACTTGTTCGCATCAATGACGTTGTCGAGGAAGTGCGTGCAGAGATGCACCGCCGTGCGCAGCCCGTCCCAATCGACCTCGCCGTTCTTCTCGAACAGTCCGACGTTGATCGAGCCGAGATTGCAAACGTCGTAGGGGAGCAGCGGCTGCTCGCCGCAGGGGTTGGTCGCCTCGTAGCTGCCGAGGTGGGGAACCGGATTGTACTGGTTGGCGCGGTCGATGAAGAACACACCCGGTTCGCCGGTCTTCCAGGCGCCGTGGATGATCTGCGTGAACACGTCGCGCGCGTCGAGCTGGCCGACGACCTTGCCGGTACGCGGGTGGATCAAGTCGTACGACTTTCCCGCCTCCAACGCGGCCATGAAGGCATCGGTGACCGCCACGGAGATGTTGAAATTCGTCACCTGCGTGAGGTTGTCCTTGCAGTGGATGAAATCCAGGATGTCGGGATGATCCACGCGCAGGATGCCCATGTTGGCGCCGCGCCGGGTGCCGCCCTGCTTCACCACGTCGGTGGAGGCGTCGTACAGCTTCATGAACGACACCGGCCCGGATGCGACGCCCATCGTGGAGCGCACCACGTCGTTCTTGGGGCGCAGGCGGGAGAACGAGAAGCCGGTGCCGCCACCCGACTGATGTACCAGCGCCATGGCGCGGAGCGTGTCGTAGATGCCCGAGCGGCCGTTGGAGAGGGCGTCCTCCACGGGGAGCACGAAGCAGGCCGATAGCTGACCCAGCGGCCTGCCGGCGTTCATCAGAGTCGGGGAGTTCGGCATCCACACCCGCGTCGCCATGAGCTCATAGAACGTCTCGGCCAGGCTCTCCACCGCCTTGGCCGACGCGCCATAGGCCCGGTCGGGGGCCGCAATGGTCCGCGCTACCCGCCAGAACAGGTCCTGAGGGCGCTCGACAGGCTTCCCCTGCTCGTCCTTGACCAGATAGCGGCGCTCGAGGACCGTGAGGGCGTTGGCGCTCAGATCCAGGCGTTCATTGGGGGTGGAAGTGGTCATTCTGGCTCGTCCCTTGACGGTAGAGCGTCACAAGGCTTGTGGCGCGAATGTGAAATTTAGCCTGGCAGCAGGCCAACTCAAACAACGGCGTTGACGCGTGGAGGCCCAAGGTAGATACGCAAGTGAACTCGGGCAAGTCTCGCAACGCGTCATACAGCGACTCGCTCCGCGGCAATCAACATCACAAACTTGGTTGCTGCGCCGGGAACGTCCCGCGACGGTGTCGCTCGGCTTCCGCGACGTAGTGCTCCCACGTGCCGCGGATGCGCGCGCGCAGACCATCATCAACGTGACGCACGACACGCGCGGGCACGCCCATGACGAGTGAGCCCGGCGGCACCTGCATGCCCTCCGGCACGACCGCGCCCGCCGCGATGACGCTGCCGGTCCCGACGCGCACGTCATTGAGAAGAATGGATCCCATCCCGATCAGGCACTCGTCCTCGACGATGCAGGCGTGCAGGATCACGCGATGCCCCACCCCCACGCGCGCGCCGATCAGCGCCGGCTTCCCTTCATCGACGTGCACGATCGTCGCGTCCTGGAGGTTGGTGGCTTCGCCGATCACGATCGGCGCCATGTCGCCGCGCAGCACCGCCTGATACCACACGCTCGAGCGCGGCCCCAGCGTCACGTCGCCGAGCACGACGGCACTCGGCGCGATGAACGCCGTCGGATGGATTACTGGCGTACGGGCTGGAATGGCCATTGCACCCACGCTTCGGTCGGCTCGCCGTTCTTCTGAGCCGGATTCCAGCGCAGGTTTCTCGCCATGTCGAGCGCTTCGTTGTTGAACGTTTCCACGTTGGAGGGGACGTACACGCGCGCTTCCATCGTCGTCCCGTTGCGGGAGACCCGTACGAGCAGGATCGCCTGCCGGGGGAAGATGGGCGCATCCTGCGCGACCGGGATGAGCGTCGGCGACAGCGGCACGGGACGACTGTCGAAGCAGAGATTGTCCTGGTTGTACGCCGGACCGAACTGGTCGCAGGGGCCCGCCCGGTCGTCGCCGGTGCTTTGCATGTCGAGGCGCACGCTGAACGTCTCGCCCGGCGTGATGGTGACCTGGCGGTCGTAGGTCTGATATCCCGCGGCGCGCACCGTGAGCCGATGGACGCCGGGCGGCAGATCGAGCTGCGTGCCCCGGACCTGCTGGCCTTCGATGCTGACACGTGCGCCCTGTGGGACGTTTTGCAGCACGAGCCGCCCCGGCGTGCCGGGCGGCGCGACCGGCGGCCGCACCGTGGTCGTGCGACTCGTGTCCACGGGCCTTTTGGCCGTGTCGGCGGCCGCGAGCCGCGTCGTGTCCTGCGCGGTGGTCGTGTCCGTCGCAATCGTTGAATCGCCGGTCCCGCCCTTCGGCTTTGCGAAGATCAAGCCTTGTTTGTACGCGTAGAACCCGCCGCCGCCGAACACCGCCCCGACGATGATCAGCCACAACAACAAGGCAGCGAGCACCGAGCGCTTGGGTGCTTCGCCGGTCAGTGTGGGAGGCACTTCGCCCGCGCCCGCGGGCGGCCGCGTGCCGGTCGCGCGCGGCAGCGGCGTGGTCGGTGCCGAGGAGAGTCGCACACCCGACATGGACGGCATGGCCATCGTCGCGTCGGTGGTGAATGAGACGGAGCGGCCGCCCTCCAGCACGCTGACGAGCTCGTCGGCGTTCTGGAAGCGCTGCGCCGGCGTCTTTGCCATCATCTTGCGGATGACCTCGAACAGCTGCCGCTTTTCGGGGTTTTCGAGCGGCGGCGTGGGGATCTCCTCCATGATGTGCTTGTAGCCGATCGAGAACGAATCCTCGCCGTCGAACGGCACCACACTGCTGAGACACTGATACGCGACCACGCCGAGCGAGTAGATGTCGCTGCGGCCGTCGAGCTGCTGTGCGCGCGCCTGCTCGGGGCTCATGTAGTGCGGCGTCCCGATCGCCATGCCGGTGCCCGTGAGCTTGCCGCCCGAGGCCGCCTTCGCGATGCCGAAATCGGTGACGAGCGCCTGGCCGTGCTCGTCGAACATGATGTTGTCG
>DASYTD010000187.1:0-3626 GCA_036002655.1 Gemmatimonadales bacterium | reverse complement strand
AAAGACATTGGGGATCGGTGGTTCGAGGACTTCGACCGGCTACATACCTGGGGGTATCTGCGCCCCTGACCGATAAAACAGCCTATACGCAGCGTTGGCGTGCATCACGCCCTTGTCGATCAGCTCCGCCATGTACTCCGGCATGGCGCCGATGTGCCCCTTCACCTTCTGTGCCCCACTTGGCGACTGTCCGACGGCCAGCCCGCGGTACTCCTCCGTGAGTCCGGCTCGCAACGCTTCGACGATCCACGGTTTCATCTCCACGGTCGCCTTGGTAACCTCAACGCCGCGAATCGCCCCCCGCGGATCGTAGCCGATGGCCAGCTCGATCGGTCCATGCTGACAATCCACCCGCATGAACACCAGGACGCCGCTGACCTGGTCCTGTCGTCTGCCGATGTAGAAAGTGACGACGCCGTCCGGCGGCTCCCAGCCGACGGCATCGTGCAACCGGCGTGAATCCGCACTGCTGAGGTGCAACTCCCGGGCGGCAAACCGGTCCGCGCCGGGCAGCAGCCGGGCAACAGCGTCCTGGCGTTTGACGAGCACGACGGTGGGCGTGATATGCAGCAACGCGGCCGCAACCGCGCCGAGTACGAGTGTTTTCATTGCGATGAACTCCCAGTTTTTGAAAACCACATTTGCCAGACAGCGAGTGTCGCCACGATGACATAGCCAAGAGCCATCGCCCATCCGCCCGCGAGCGTAACGATCGCGAAGCGCGGCGACGCGAGTTTCGTGAGCCACATCCCCGCGAAGTCGAGCCAGGGTGCGGCGAAGAGTACCGCGATGATCGACAGGCCCGCCCAGCGCGGCAGCGCCAGGCCCAGCGCGATCACGGACAGGCACGCGGCGATGACCGCGTACATCGGCATATGCACGTGCGTGTCTTGTACGAGGAGGTTGCGATCCACGTGATGGTGCTCCTCCCCCATTTCCGCCAGCGACACGTCGCGCTCGGTGACGAACGTCGTATCCGGCGGCATCTGCATCGCCATCGCCATTTCGCCGGAAGGCCCGTACGTCTCGGCGACGGAGCGAGTGCTGAACCCCGCGTAGAGACCGACCATCCACGCGCCAAACAGGTAGGATGTGCCCAACGTCGCGAGCAGCAGCGTGACGAGCCAGCGTACCCGCAGATCACTGCGCCGCAGATCGTACAGCACTCGGCCTCCTCAGAAGACGTAGACGAGCTCGACCAGAGCCGTCAGGTTCGACCGCTTCAGACTGCCGTCCTTGGTCTCGAAGACCGGCTGATCCGAATGGTCGATGCGAATCGCCGGCCGGAGCGAGAACGCGGGCAGGCGGAACGTGGTGAACTCCACGTTCGAGAACACGCCTTCCTGCGCCTCTCGATAGAAGTACCAGGGCGAGATTGTCACCGAGCTGCGCTGCTGCGGCGTGCCGCTGGTGACGCCGTCGGGGTCATCCAGCACTTCGCCGCGCACGCTGAGACCGGTCGAGCGACCCACACGCCAGAACGCCTGCCCCACGACACCAGTCCAGTTGAGGTTCTGCTGCGAGCCGCGATGGGCTTCCGCCTGGAGAATGAGCCGGGGCATCGGCTGCCACATGGCGTCGCCCGTGAGCAGTGTGCGCGGCGAGCCATTCGTCGAATCCTCTTCAGGGCCATAGAAGGCGCCCGCGGCAACCGCAAGACCGGACGATGGAAAGGCTTGCAACTTGAAGCCTGCCGTCTTGCCACTGTTATTGTCGGCTTCCTGATTCCACCCATTCGCCACGAGGCCCAGTACGCTGATCTTGGGATTCAGGGCGTACCGTGCCATCAGGCCGGTGAACTTGACGGGCCGTGCCAACTCGAACGTGAACGACGTCGTGGGAATGAGGTTGAGCGGCTCGTCGTCCCGCTCATAGCCGATCGGTGCGTCGAAGCGTCCGAACGACAGCGTCAGCGCCGAGACACGAGCCGGCGTCCAGTTGATGATGAGGTTGTCGATCTCGATGTGGGTGTGCGCCGGCTCGCTGTCTTCGACCTCGAGATGCGTCGTGAGCTGGCCAAAGAGATAGAGCTGATCCGACCACGGCCGAAACAGGCTCACCGCGATCTTGGCGCCCATCGCCGTACTCTGCGCGAGATTGCGGTCGTAGCTCCCCAGACCGACGGCGAAGCCCGACACGACGAGTGGCGTTTTTTCCTGGAGATCCACGTTGATGTCTTGCGCCACCCCTCGGCGTCCCAGGCCGACACAAAGAACGACGAGGTAAAGCGCCAATTTCCCAATAGACATATCGCCCCTCCACCAGGGGTTACGGTTGGTTCGGAAGTGCGTCTTGGAACGCGCGACTACGCGAGCGCGGGTGGCGGGGCGAGGGCGAAGGGAAGAAGGTGTTTGCGAGGCGGCAGGAAGACGGACCACGTGGACCGGATGCCGGTGACCTGAATCGGCATGGGCGCGGCGGTCCAAGTCGCGGCACCCGCCAGGATGGGCACACTGACCACGGCCGGGCAGCACGCCTGCGGGCAGGTGCAATGCGTCGTCCGCTGATGTCCAGGATGATGCGGATGCTGATCCTGCGGAGCTGACGGGGCACCCCGGTCGTGCACCGGGCAGGCATGCGCCTCGGGGGCGACCATGGCGAGGCCGAACGCCAAGGCCGACACGATGCGGACGAATCGCATGGGGCTAATAATACACGCCGTTCCCTCAAACGGCGTTCAACTTCCAACCGCCCCGCCGGAACAGCAGCGCGCTCGCCACGGCCAGCGTCGAGAACGCGATCGTCACCGCCCAGGCGACGCCCTGGGGTCCCAATCCGAAATGGTGGGCGAGGAGCCACGCCAGCGGAATCTCCCACAGCCAGAAGCAAAACAGATTGAGCCACGTTCGAATTTCGAGCGAGGGGAAACTTGACAGCGTCGCAGCCCGGTCCTAGCGTCCTGAAGGAATGACGGCGCCCATGAATCCCACAGTATCCCGACGTGACTTTCTGCGCGCGGGCACGGCGCTCGGCTCGCTCGCGAGCCTGGGGGTGAGTCTCGCGCCGGCGACCGCCCGGGCGCAGCAACTCCGCATCAAGACCGCAAAATCCACACCCAGCGTCTGTCCCTACTGCGCCGTTGGCTGTGCGACGATCGTCCGCACGATCGGCAACGACATCGTCAACATCGAAGGGGATCCGCGCAGCCCGCACAGCGAAGGCTGCCTCTGCCCCAAGGGCGCGGCGACCTATCAGCTGCACAAGAATCCCAACCGCGCGACGAAGGTGCTGCACCGCAAGCCTGGCGCGGACGCCTGGGAGGAAGTCGAGCTCGAGTGGGCCATGGACCGCGTGGCGGAGCTCGTCAAGCAGACCCGCGACACCACCTTCGTGGAGCGAACGGCGAACGGCAAGCTGGTCAATCAGACGACGGCGATTTTCGCGCTGGGTGGCGCCACGCTCGACAACGAGTGGAATCACATGCAGCAGAAGCTGCTGCGTGGACTCGGCGTCGTGGCGATCGAAAACCAGGCGCGAATATGACACTCCTCTAGCGTCCCCGGTCTGGGGACACGGCTGGGCCGCGGCGCGGCAACGACATACCCGCGCAACCTGGAGCTCTCGGACTGCATCGTGTTCCAGGGCTCCAACATGGCGGAGTGTCATCCGGTCGCGTTCCGCTGGCC
>DASYTD010000186.1:0-16367 GCA_036002655.1 Gemmatimonadales bacterium | reverse complement strand
TTTCTTCCCGAAAGCTCCGGCAAACGCGGGCTCGAGCCGCTGTGCGCGGTGTACGGACCCGCCTGCCGCGCGCCGATCGAGCAGCGCCTCGATAGCGGCGATTTGCAGGCCATCTCCTTCCACGCCGACGTGCGGGTCGGTATCCTCTCCCTCGCTTTGGTGAAGGGTTTCGGCGATCCCGACGAGCTGTTCTTCAACGTGAACACGCCGGACGATCTCGCGCGGGCGGAGGCGCTGTGGCGGCGACACGGATGATCTCGATCATCGGACTCAAGAACGCGGGCAAGACGACGTTTCTCGTCGCGCTCGCGGCGGAGCTCGTGCGCCGCAAGTTCCGGGTGATGACCATCAAGCACGGGTCGCACCCCGCCGACATGGATCAGAAGGGCAAGGACACGTGGCGTCATTGGCACGAGGGGAGAGCGGAGCGGGTGCTGATGGAGGCGCCGGGCCAGCGGGTGTTGTTCGAGCATACCGATAAGGAATCCGATCCGATCACGCTCGGGCGGCGGTACTTGAGCGACGCCGACATCATCCTGGTCGAAGGGTTCAAGCGTGCGCCCCTTCCGAAGATCGAAGTGTACCGCACGGTCGCGGGGCCCAAGCCGGTATTCGATCCCGAGGTCCACGATCCCGCCGATTGGGTGGCGATGGTGACCGACGATCGGGACCTCCATGCTCCCTTCCCCGTGTTTCGGTTTACCGACACCGCCTGGCTCGTGACGGTCGCCAATCTCGCCTGGGACCGGGCGAAGATCCTGCCGCCGTGAGGCGATCCTCGTGCTGACGCCGGCCGAGGCGGGTCGCATCATCATCGGGCACTTCCAGCCACTCGCGCCCGTGCGCCGGCCCCTGCGCGAAGCGCTCGATGCCGTGCTGGCGGAGGATGTCACGAGTCCCATTGACCTGCCGCCGTGGGACAACTCCGCGATGGACGGCTACGCCGTCCGCAGTGTGGATCTGAAGGAAGCGGCCACAGAGCTCGAGGTGATCGAGACCGTTCCCGCGGGCCAGTTTCCCAGCAAGACGGTCGGCAAGGGACAGGCGACCCGGATTTTCACCGGCGCGCCGCTGCCGCAGGGCGCCGACACAGTGATCCGGCAGGAGGACACCGAGCAGCACAAGAACGGGGGGGGCCGCGTCATCATCCGCAACACGCGCGACGCAAAAAAGAACATCCGGCGCCGCGGCGAGGACATCCGCAAAAACGCCGTCGTCATGGAAGCCGGTACCGCGCTCGGCCCGGCGCAGCTCGGCGTGCTCGCGTCCATCGCCCACGATGTGCTGTCGGTCCACCGTACGCCGCGCGTCGCGTTCATGGGATCAGGCGATGAAATCGTCGACCTCGACCGCAAGCAGGACATTCTCGCGGGGACAAAAATCGCGAGCTCTAACTCGTATACGCTCGATGCGATGATCCGCCGGGCGGCGGCCGAACCTCTCAACCTCGGAGTGGCCGGCGATAATAAGGAGAGTCTCCGCAAGCACCTCCAGGGTGCAAAAGGCAGTGACCTCCTCGTCACGACCGCCGGCGTGAGCGTGGGAGAGCACGATTTGGTGCGCGACGTCCTGGAGGAGCTGGGGGGCGAGCTGAAGTTTTGGCGCATCGGTATGCGGCCGGGCGCCCCCGTAGGGTTCGGCATCATGGGCGGAATACCGTGGATCGGCCTGCCCGGGAATCCCGTGAGCACGATGGTCACGTTCGAGCTGTTCGTGGGCCCGGCCATCCGCCGCTTGCAAGGGCACACACTGCCGTTTCGTCGTACCGTCCCGGTGGTTGTAAAGGAACCGATCACGCTAGGTCCCAAGCTGCGACATTACCTGCGCGCAATAGTCGAAGGAGCGGAAGCGCGTTTGACAGGGCCGCAGGGCTCTGGCATTCTCACCAGTATGGCGCGCGCGAATGCTCTTCTCATTGTTCCGGCCGAGAGCGCCGAGGTCCCGGCGGGCGCGGAGCTGCAGGCGCTGATGCTCGACGATCCGCGGCACGTCGCGGAACCGCCGTACTGATGACCGCCTCACCCATCGTGCGCCGTGGCCTGCGCCTCCTGGGCTACGTGCTGCTCACGCTGCTCGTGTACTGGGTCAACGTGCTCACGCCCCCCCACGCCCGGTTCGGCATCCTGTACATCATCCCCGTCCTGCTCGTGACGTGGACCGAGGGGCTGACCTGGGGCCTCGTGTTCGGAATTGCTTCCATCGGGCTGCGTGAAGTGGTGGCGTTGGACCAGATGCCGGCCGACACGCCGGTGGCGTGGCGCATCGCCAACGGTGCGGCGTATGTCGCCGTCGTCGCGGTGGCGATGGCCGGCCTGCAGACCCTGCGGCGCAGCCAGGCGCAGCTCGCTCAGCTGGTCATTCAGGACCAGCTCACGAATGTGCTGAATGCCCGCGCGTTCGCCGACCGGCTGACCCAGGAGCTGGACCGCAATCGCCGATACCCGCGGCCGCTCGCGCTGTTGTACATGGATCTCGACAACTTCAAGGTCATCAACGACACGCATGGCCATCAGACGGGCGACGCGGTCCTGCGGCTCGTCGCCGACGCGATGCGGACGTCCGTGCGGCAAGCCGACGTCGTCGGCCGCCTCGGCGGGGACGAATTCGCCGTGCTGATGCCGGAAACGGACGCGCAGGTCGCGGATGCCGCGGCGAAGCGGCTCGTCGCCGGCCTCCGCAACGTATTCAAAGGCACACCGAACGTCACGGCGAGCATCGGGGTCGTGTCGTGCACCGCGACGGATGCCAGTACCGACGACTTGTTGCGACGCGCTGACCAAGCGATGTATGATGCCAAACGACTGGGGAAGGACCGCGTGGTACAGGTCGCTCTTTGATCCTGCTGCTCCTCGCGCTCTCCAGCGCGCCGGACTCCGCCCCACAGCTCGATTACACCGTCACCGTCCCCGCTGACCGCTCGGCGTACCTCGTCGAGCTGCGAATCACGAACGCCCCCAATCCCGCCCGCCTCGTGATTCCCAACTGGGCGCCGGGAGCGTATCGCCTCATGGATTCGGGGCAAAACATCAGCGGTTTCGTGGCCGTCAGCGCCGCCGGCGATCAGCTGCCCGTCCGCCAGGATTCGCCCATCTCGTGGATCGTGGACACCAGGGGCGCGAGCGCGATCACGATCCGCTATGCGACGGGGCTACGCGATACGGTGCAATGGCGCCGTGCCAACAATCGCTGGTTTCTCCGTTCCACGTCGGGCGTCATCGACGGACCACGCACGTACATGTACGTCGACGGCTGGAAGCTGACTCCTGCCTCCGTGAGCTTCCGCGTGCCCGCGGGGTGGCGGATCGCGACCGGCCTCGCGTCCGCCACCGACAGCATCACGTATTGGGCGCCAAACTACGACGTGCTCATCGACTCGCCCGTCCTGCTCGGCCAATTCTTGTCGTATCGCTTCACGGCCGGGGGAACGCCGCATCGCGCCGTGGTGGATCTCGGCGGCGGCAAGGCGCACGCGGCGAACGAATTCGTGGACATGCTGCGCCGCATCTCCGCAACGGCTATCGCGATCTTCGGCGGCGTGCCCCCCCGCCCCCCCCCGTACACGGACTACACCTACATCTTCGTCGGCGGCCGCGGCGGCGGGCTCGAGCACCTGAATTCGACGACCATTGGAGTGACGACGGAGACGCTGGCCCGGAACCCGCGCGCAGCCGAAACGGTGAGCGCGCACGAGTTCTTCCATGCCTGGAACGTGAAGCGCATCCGCCCGATCGAGCTCGGGCCGTTCGACTACGAGCACGAGGTCCGGACGGTCAACCTGTGGTGGAGCGAAGGCGTCACCGACTACTACGCCGACGTCATTCTCGCGCGCGCACGGCTCGATAGTCCCGCCGACTTCGCCCAGGGCCTGGCGACATCCATCGGCAATCACCGCGACAACCCGGCGCGGCTGCGCATTTCGCCCGAGCGCTCGTCGTGGACGGTGTGGGATTCTCCCGCCGTGAACGACAGCTATACGATCTCGTATTACCTGCAGGGCGAGCTGCTGGGGTTTCTGCTCGACCTCGCGATCCGTGACTCGACGGATAACGCGAAGTCGCTCGACGACGTCATGCGCTATCTCTTCGATCACTTCGCCAACGAGCGCGGTTTCACCCGCGCGGATCTGGTGGCATCCGTGCGGAGCGCGACGGGCCGCAATTTCGAGGAGTTTTGGCGGCTGTACGTGAGTGGCGTCAGCGAGATTCCGTGGAACGACTACGTGAAAGCGGCCGGGTGGGTAGTCGCGTTCAGTGACGAGGCCGCGGTGGACGCGCGCATCGGCTCGATCCCACCAGCCGTGCAGGGTGGACGCTGGCGGGCCGTCGCGACGCCGGGCAGTGCAGCAGCGGCCGCGGGGCTACGCACGGGCGATGAGCTCGTTCGGATCAACGGGCGTCCGATCATTGACGGCAGCGACGTCACCGCCGTCGTGCGCAGGGTTGGCCGTGGCGATACGGTCGTGGTGGACGTGGTGCGCGACAACCAGCCGCTCACGATTCGGTTCCAGGCCGGCACCTACCAACGGGTGCGCGCTCGTCTGCGCGACTTGCCTGCCCGCACGCCGAAGATGCAGCGCATTCGCGACGGCCTGGTGCGATGAATCAGCGCGTGATGGAGCTGCTGCTGATCTTCACCTCGATCCTCTTCATTGTGGACCCGTTCGCGGTCATTCCGACGTTCCTGGCCATGACCGTTCGCGACTCTCCCCAGCAACGGCGCGTACTCGCCCGGCGCGGCGCGTGGACCTGCGCGATCACGCTCATCGCGTTCGCACTGGGCGGCAGCATGATCTTCAAGATCTTCGGCATCACGATCGGGGCGTTCAAGATCGCGGGCGGCGTGCTCATCGGCTTGAACGCCCTCGACATGGTGCAAGCGCGCCGCAGCCAGCAGCGCGAGACGCCCGTCGAAACGGCCGAGGGGATCGAGAAGGATGACATCGGGATCATGCCGCTCGGCGTCCCCATGCTGGCGGGCCCGGGGGCGATCTCGACCGTGATGGTGCTCGCGCTGGACGCGAAGTCCCCTGCCGCCACCGTGGCCATCTACGTGTCGATCCTGCTGACGGCGCTCATCACGTACCTGGTGCTCGCGGCGGCGTCGCTGGTCGAGCGGCGGCTGGGGCAGACGGGGATGCGGATCCTCACCCGGCTCATGGGCCTGGTGCTCTGCGCCATCGCCGTCCAGTTCATCATCGACGGGATCAAGCTGAGTTTTCGCGATTTGCTTCCAACGGGCTAATCCATCGGGTTGAGAGGCAGCAGTCCCGCTGTGCACCATCGGATTGATTGTCCCGCAAGAATCCCAGACTACTCTTGACTATGCGCCTGCCTGATTTTCGTTGTCGAAAGATCATTAATGACATCGTCGCTTATTAGTGCGCTGCTGATCGAAGCGCCCGTCAACCGGCACTTCGCGCAGCTGCACCGCGACCCGCAGGCCCTCACGGATGCCGTCACCCTGTACTTGGAGACGGGCCTGCGGCGCGGCAATGGCGTCGTGGTCATCGCGTCCCCTATTCATACCGATCTGTTTCTCACGCGTTTACGCGAGGACGAACTCGACCCCGGACTGTTTCTCAAGTCCGGTCAGCTCGAGCTCCATGATGCCGAGCTGACGCTCCGCAAGTTCATGCGCAACGATGTGCCGGATTGGGAAGATTTTCGACGCGCGATCGGAGCGGTGTTCGAGCGGGTACGGGCGTTCGGGCGTGGTACGACGCGGACGTATGGCGAGATGGTGAACGTGCTGTGGCAGGAAGGGAAGCAGGAAGCCGCCATTCGCCTCGAGGAGTACTGGAACGAGCTCGCGCGCCTGTATCCGTTCTCGCTGTTCTGCAGCTACATGCTCGACGTTCATCATGACCATGCCTACAACGGACCGCTCGAAGAGATCGGCCGCACGCACTCCGACATCCTCGGGACGGCGGACGATGAGCGGTTTCGCGTGGCGTTGGACGCAGCGAGCCGCGACGTCTTCGGCGTGCCGCTTTCGCAGATGATCGGGTTTTCGAAAGCCACCCAAGACGGCGAGCGGCGTTTCCCCAGCGGGCAGCGGACCATGCTCTGGGTGAAGCGCCATCTCCCGTCGGCCAGTGCAGCGGTGCTGGAGCGCGCGCGTCGCTATTACGAAGAGTCGCTGCAATAAGCGGTGACGGCCCCATCAAGTAGTTCGCTTCTGGCGGAAGCGCCCACTGGGCGGCACTTTGCGCAGTTTCATCGCGCCCCCGAAACACTGACCGAGTCAGCCTTCGCCTTTCTCGAGGCGGGCCTGCGACGCGGCAACAGCGTTCTGATCATTGCACCCTCCGATCGGCGGGAGCGACTCCTCGAGAGTCTGAGCGCGAGCCAGTTCCATCCGACAGCGCTCAGCAACTCAGGACAGCTTGGACTGATGGATGCGGGCACGGTCATGCAGCAATTCATGACGAATGACCTGCCCCAATGGGGACGCTTTCGCGGCGCGCTCATGCCCGCCATCTCTCGCATGCAGCCATTCGGCCGGGGGAACCGGATCTACACCGAGATGTCGGGCATGCTGTGGCAGGACGGAAATACCGAGGCCGCGATCCGCGTCGAGGAGCTGTGGAATGCGCTGGCCGGCAGCCAACAGTTCTCGCTGTACTGCGGCTACACCATGGACACGCACTCCGAGGAAGCGTACGGAGGCCCGCTCGAGGAGCTGGGTCGCACACATTCCGACATCCTCGGCACGGCGGACGACGAGGAGCTTGGGGTGGCGCTCGATCGGGCCAGCAAAGAAATCTTCGGAATCTCCCTCACGCAGATGGCGGGCGTCTCGCGGCAGGATGGCGCGCGCCGCTTCCCGAGCGGCCAGCGCACGATGCTCTGGGTAAAACGGAATCTGCCGATGTCGACCGCCCAGCTCGCGGAACGGGCGCGCCAGTACTATCTGGAACCCCGCGCCTAACGTCCTACATCCGCTTGTACTTTGGCCCGCTCCCGCCCTCGCGGGGCGTCCAGCGCGGTCCCAACACATCGGTCGCTTTGCAATCCACGCAGTTGGGGGCATTGACGCGGAGTAGGGGCGCAGCATGCTGCGCCCCTACATCCGCATTATGCGCCTCGTAGACCCCAGCCGGACACATGTGCGCGTAAAACCGGGCCACCTCTACGGGGACGTCAGCACGCGTCACGAGATGGCTGGGAATCGTGTCGCGCGTCGAATTGCCGGATTTGAAAACCGCATCCACCTTGCTGATGCCAGTCGAAGTCTCGGCTGACCCCGGGCGCAAGCCCGGGGAGAGCGAACGCGGGACATCCGCATCCGCACGCATCCGATACTTGCCGCCGGGAAACCGCCCCCCGGTCAACGTCATCAGCGCCGCCTGGAAGCCTCCTAAGTAAAACCCGTCGCGGAACGCGAGCCGCATATTGCGCGTGCGATAGAGATCGGTCGCGATGAACGATCCATTCACGGCGCGATCATATTCAACGAGTGCGACGCCGCTCTTGAGGTTCTGGAAGATCGCGCGCGCGGCGTAGATCCCCGATTGCATCGCGTAGTGGATCCCCTTGAGCGAGGGCACATCCACAAAGCCGGCGGCATCACCCAACAGGACGACGCCAGCCCCGGCGCGCCGCTGCGGCAGCGAGTAGAACCCGCCCTCCGGAATCGTCTTCGCGCCCCACTCGACCATCTCGCCGCCAGCGAGCAGGTCACGCAGCAGCGGATGTTGCTTGAAGCGCTGCAACAGAACGTGCACGTCAAGATCGGCATCGCGGTAATCCAAGCCCACGACCAGTCCCAAAGCGACGAGATTCAGCTCGAGCGGATACACGAAACTGCCGCCGAACGCATTCGACGGCAGCGGCCAACCCAGCGTATGGATCACGCGGTCCAGGGGTTGCTTCGTTTCCCACAGCTCTTTCACGCCGAGCGCAAAGATCTGGGGGTTTTCCGACGGCACGCGCTGCCACTGGCACCACGCCTGCGCGAGCAAACCTCGCGTACCCTCGGCGAGTGCCGTGACCTTCGCCACGAGATCGTTCGCGGCAGTGCCCCCCCCACCCGGCGTGGGTTCCCCTTCCCGATCGAGTCCAGCCGGCGCGGTGCGGACGCCGGCGACCGCCGCTTCCCGCACGAGCAGCTGCGCCGCCGGGAAGCCGGTGAAGACGTTGACACCCAGCTCCTCCGCCTTGGTGCCGAGCCAGCGCACGATCTCGCACAACGATGCGACGTAGTAGCGGCGATTGTACATCGTGGGCGGCGTGGGGAGGCGCCACTTGCCATGCGCCGTCAGCAAGTACACCGCCTCTTTGCTCACCGCACCGCGGAACGGAAAGTCCGAGTCTTGGAGATCGGGGAACAGCTCGCGGAACGCTCGCGGATTCACGACAGCTCCGGAGAGCGAGTGCTCGCCTAACGCCTCGGCTTTTTCGAGCACGCCAATGTTGAGCTCGGTTCCGTCGCCCTTTGCGAGCTTCGCGAGCTCGATGGCGCAGGCCAGACCCGCGGGACCGGCACCCACGATGAGGACGTCGAGCTCCATCCGGTCGCCCGCGCCCCCGGCGCCGTCTTGAAGAATGAGCTTGTCCAATGGCAACGGAGCCTGATACTGCGCCGGAATGAACCGCTCCCTGCTCCCTGCTCCCTGCTCCCTCCCGTTAGCCATGCAGCTTCCGGATCTCTTCCGTGAGCTTCGGCACGATCTCGAAGAGGTCGCCCACCACGCCGTAATCGGCGACCTTGAAGATGGGCGCGTCTTTGTCCTTGTTGATCGCCACGATGACTTTGGAGGTGCGCATTCCGGCGAGATGCTGGATGGCGCCGGAGATCCCGACGGCAATGTACAGCGACGGGCTCACGGTTTTGCCGGTCTGTCCCACCTGATCGGCGTGCCCGCGCCAGCCCGCGTCCACGACGGCGCGTGACGCGCCGACGGCGGCTTTCCCGCCAAACGCGTGGGCCAGCTCTTCCAGCACCTTGAAGTTCGCCGGCTCCTTGAGGCCGCGGCCGCCGGAAATGATCACCTGCGCTTCGGCGACGTCGAGTGTGCCCGCCGGCGCGGCCTTGATCTCGCGCACAGTCACGCGTCCCGCGGGCACGTTCACCGCGACGGACTCCGCCGTTCCCGCCTTGGGCCGCACCACCGGCGTGAAGACATTGGGCCGCAGCGACAGCACGGCGGGTTGCGCGGTCACTTTCACTTGCAGGAGTGCCTTTCCCGCGTATACCGGCCGCGTCACGACGATCGCGCCACCATCCGCGGTAAGATCTGTGATATCCGCGGCGACGCCCACGCCGAGCTTGGCCGCCACTCGCGGCGCGAGGTCTTTCCCAGTCGCGCTGGCCGCGAATACCACGGCCCGGTAGTCCCCTTGCTTCACGCGCTCGGCAAGCGCCTGTGCGTACCCTTCGGGGGCGTACCTGGCGAAGGCCGAATTGGTGAGCGTTACGACTTTGTCCGCACCGAATTTCCCGACCTGATCCGTTCCCTGCACCGGGCCGGCGGCGCACACCACCGCCTCCACGGTGCCGCCGAGTCGTTGGGCGCCCGTCACGACCTCGTGCGAGATCTTGCGCAGCACCCCGTCACGTTGCTCCAGCACCGCGAGCGCCCCCCCCGCCCCCCCGGGCGTCATAGAACCTTGGCCTCTTCGCGCAGCAATCGCACCAGCTCACCGACGGCGCCGGCTCCCTCGCCGACGATCTTTCCCTCTTTACGCTCGGGCGGTGGCGTGAGGGCGACGACTTCGATCGCGCCCCCCCCTGAACCAGGTTGGACGGGTTTCACTTCGAGCGGCTTCTTCTTCGCCGCCATGATGCCCTTGAGCGCGGGGTAGCGCGGCTCGTTGAGCCCCTTGTCGGCCGTCAGCACCGCGGGAAGTGGAAATTCGACGACTTCGATTCCCCCTTCGATTTCCCGCTCGGCGACGCCTTGCGTTCCGTCGATCTCGAGATGCGACACGGCCGTCACGCACGGCAAGCCGAGCAGCTCAGCGACGAGGGGCCCGGCCTGATGGTTGTAATCGTCGATGGCCATGCGGCCGAAGAGAATGAGGTCCCACCTGCCGCTCTTCAGCTCGGCCGCGATGAGGCGGGCGGTTTCGAACGGATCCGCCGGGATCTTGTCGGCCTGGAGCAGGACACCGCGGTCGGCGCCCATGGCGAGCGCCGTGCGGATCGTCTCCTGCGCCGCCGCCGGCCCGAGGCACACGACGGCGACCTCTCCCGTCCCCGCTCTTTCCTTGCGGCGCAGCGCTTCCTCGACCGCGAATTCGTCATACGGATTCATGACGAACTTCACGCCCGCTTCGTCGAGGCTCTTGCCGTCCGCTGCGATTTTGACGCGCGTTTCCGAATCGGGCACGCGCTTGATGCACACGGCGACCTTCATCTCGTGCTATCACCTCCGAATTCGCGTCGAAGAATGAACCGAAAGGCACGGGGTTCCCCGGGAGTACGAAACCGCTCCACCCGATCGCCCGCCTGCCGATTCGTACCCCACGTGCCGAACGAGGCGTAGCGGCGGTCAAACACGTTGGTGACCAGCGCCGCCAGCTCCCACCCGTTCCACCGCCACCCCAACCGTCCATCCGCGGTCACGTAGCCCGGCAATGGGTCTGTTTCATTCGACTCATCGCCGCGAAGGTACTGGCGCCCCGTGTACCTGACGTGCGTATCCAACTGGAGCGCGGTCCCGATCCGCCACGTCCCCGCAAGCGCCAGCCGGTGATCCGCCGTCAGCGGAAAGCGATCGCCAGGGCGAACGGTGTCGGCCGCCGGCCGGGCGGTCGCAATCACAGCCGCCGACTGGAACGTGGCGCGCGTGTACGCGTAGCTCGCCCGCAGCGTGACGCGCTTTCCGATATCGCTCTCGGCGCCGACCTCGACGCCGGCTCGCCGCGTGGATTCGAGATTGGCGAAGTAGCCCTCGGCCGCCCCCGGCGCGACGAAGAAAATGTCGTCGCGTACGCTCGTTCGATACACGGAAATATCGAGGGCGCGGCCGCCTTGGGACCAATGTACCCCGGTTTCGATGGTCGTCGCGACCACCGGCTGAAGGGGCGGGTCGTCCCCCAGAGCGAAAGGCAACGGGCATGGTGCCGCCGGATCGGCGCAGGACAGTTCGAGGAGAGCGGGCGCGCGAAAGCTCGTGCCCACCGAACCGTACAGCGAGCTCCCGCCGCCAAGATCGTAGGCGATGCCCCCGCGTGCCGAAAGATGTCTGAACGTGGAGGTCGTGTCTGCCGACGAATCGATCCGATTCCGGAACGGAACTCGGATGACGTCGTAACGGAGGCCGACGGAAGCGGCCGCGCGGCCCGTCTCGAGATCGCCGACCGCATACGCCGCGAGATCCCAACCGGGACTCTCGACCCAGGTCGTCAGCGAATCGTTCCCGGTGGTCTGATCCAGCGCGCGCAGCCGCACCGAGACTCGTTTCGCGTTGGCGTCGAGTCCTACGCGCACCGCGCGGCGGCGCCATTCGATGTTTGTTCCAACCGCACGCGACTCATTCTGATTGCGGATATTCGGATCGGGGATCTGATTGACGTTGAACCGGTCGCCGTCCATCCGCCGGTGGTACAGCGTCGTCGAGATTCGCCCGCCGGCAAGCCGCGCATAGCCCGAAATGACGCCCTGCAACAGGCGCAGGTGATCGAAGTCGCCAGGCGTGAAATTCGCTTCCGGGCTGGCGACATAGAGGCCCTCCGGGAGGCTTCCGGCCTCGCGGGTGCGGCTGGATGACGCGAGCAGCTGCATGCTGAGCCCGCGCTCGGTGCCCAATCGCCCGACGTTGGCGAGCAGGTTCCGCTGCCGCCCGTCGGCGTCCTGGCGCCAACCGCGCTCCCGCTCGAGCTCCCCGCCGGCATAGTACGACCATCGGCCCACCTGCCCCGCCAGGGACGCCGACCCGCTCGCTTGGCCGAACGAGCCAGCTGAGGTTTCCAGCTCGCTGCCAAACCGTCCTCCGCCGCGCTTCGTCACGAGGTTGATCGCGCCACCCAGCGAGTTGGGGCCGAGCAGCGCCGCTGGTCCATGGAGGAACTCGACGTGATCGACGTGGTCGAGCGGCAGTAAATCGAAGTTCACCTGCGCGGCATCCGGCTCATTCTGACGAACGCCGTCGACGAAGACCGAGATCCCTTGCGGCAGTCCGATCGCCGGCCCCGCTGTGAACCCGCGCGAGGTGAGCGACAGCTTGAAGGGCGATCCCAGGTCGTCATACGCCGAGACGCCTGCGCTGCCCGCGAAAGCGTTGGCGAGCAAGCGGGGTTCCCACAGTTCGATCTCCGTGCCAGTAATCGTCGTGATGCGGGCGGGGACGCCGGAGCCCACCTTGGGCGCAGCGGTGGGGCTCAACGTACCGACAACCTCTACGGGCTTCAGGACGACGGTGTCGCGGCGGGTGGTGTCTTGTTGGACGGCGATGACTAGCAGCAGCCAAGGCATGAGGCCCGAAAGCTACGCTAGCGATTCTCCGTACGGAACACGGAGATACCCCAACTCTCGGGATCGTCAGGTGGGTCGGCATTCCAGTCCGCGTACGAGTGCGAACCGTCCGAGCTGTACCGCAGGACGTACGTTCCGGCCGGAAGGGTGATCACGCCTTCGAACATGCGATTCTTGTCGGCGCCGCCGGCGGGTTCCGTGTCCTCGTACTTCATTTTCCACGCGGTGCGGCCATTGGGGTCTTCGATCCATCCATAATCGAACATGTGGTCGCTGGAGCCTTCGCCGAGCGCGTAGACGCGCAGGCGCGTCGTGGCGGTAAGCTGGAACGTCCGGCGCGCGTCCTCGTCGTCACCCATGGAAACGAGCTGCGCGAGCGCGGGGCTGTTGCCGCGGCCGACGCGCTGGTACGGCGCGATGTCGGCGCGATTCAGCCGGCCGCTGGCGGGAAAAACGCTGACGCCGTAAAAGCGGTCCTCGGCCGGTGCCGCGGCATTCCAGTCGGAGGAGGAGTGCGAGCCATCGCTCCGGTAATACACGAGGTAGCTGCCGGGATCGAGATGCACCGTTCCGTCGAACAGCCGATTCTTCTGGGAGCCGCCGGCGTGCTCGGTGTCGCGAGCGCGCATCGTCCACACGCGCTTGTGATGCTCGGCATCCACGATCCACGCGTAGTCCGCCAGGTCCTCGCCACCGCGCTCACCAATCGCGTAGATGTGCACATCCATCGGCCGCTTCAGCGTGAAGCCCTCCGAGCGAGTCTCATCATCACCGATGCCGATGAGGGAGACGATCGTCTGACCTTCAGGAACCGGGCTGTACGCGAACGGCCGGACCGCCGCGCGCGCGCCACGGTCAGCGACGCGCAGCGTCAGCCCCCAATACTCGGGATCAGTCGCCGGCACGCCGTTCCAATCGTCGGGATTATGCGAATCGTCGCTGACGAAGTAGGCGACGTAGCGCCCCGGCTTGAGACGCAGCGTCTCGTGCGCCATGCGGTTCTTGGCGGCGCCTCCGGCAGGGTCGGTGTCCACGAACGACATCGCCCAGACGCGGTGCCGCGTGTCCGCATTCAGAATCCACCCGTAGTCGAGTTCATCGTCGGGCGTCAGCTCGCCGATGGCATAGATCTCGACGTCGGTCGGCCGTGTGATCTGGAATCCCTTGCGTGCCGATCCGTTTCGATCGGGCACGACCGTGGCGATCGCGGAGGCCGTGAACGCGGCTTGCGCCGTCTTGAGATCGTCGCCGGAGGCGAGCCGTCCGGCGCCGGCGATTGTGAGCCCGAACTCCTTGTACAATCCGTTTTCCACGTAGGGCCCACCGTACTTCGCGCGCCGGCCCAGACGCACGATGTCTTTCAGGCTGAGATTCATATCGCCGTTGAAGGAGACGGAGGCAGCCGGATACGACGCGTAGTGCGCCTCATAGGTGCCGGCTGGGAGGCGCACGGCGCCCGAGAAGCGCCGCAGACCATTCGATTCGCGGCGTGTCTCGATCGCGCGGAGATCCCAGACGACCACCCTCGTGCGCGCATCGAGAATCCAGGCAGCGGCCGGCCAGGTGGTCTGCTCGTCATCCTGCCAATGCGCGTCGTCGCGGCTGCGCAGCCGGTCGGGCCAGGGCTCGGCGCCCACGGCGGAGACTTGCAATTCCTGCGGCGCGGTGAGGACGAAGGCCGAGACCCGGTGCTCGCGCGGGCTGAGATTGTGGATATCAACGAGAACTGGAGCTTGCACGAGGGCGAGCAACAAGGCGAGAGCCATGGCTGTCATAACGGGGCGCGGCGGCGGGTGGTTTCTAGTTGAAAGCGCTCAACCCGGTGATTTCCTGGCCCAGAATCAGGGTGTGGACGTCGTGCGTCCCTTCATAGGTGTACACCGATTCGAGGTTTGCGAGGTGGCGCATCGCCTGGTACTCGGCCAGGATTCCATTCGCACCGAGCAGCCGCCGCGTCTCGCGCGCGACGTCCGTCGCCATGTTCACGTTGTTGCGCTTGGCCAAGGAAACTTGCTGCGGTGTGGACTTCCCGTCGTCCTTGAGACGGCCCAGTTGCACGCACAGCAGCTGGGCCTTCGTGATCTCAGTGAGCATATCCGCTAACCGCGCCTGCTGCAGCTGAAAGCCGCCGATCGGCTTCCCGAACATGACGCGTTGTTTCGCATAGCTGACCGCTTCGTCGTAGCACGCCATCGCCGCGCCGACCGCCCCCCACGCAATGCCATAGCGAGCCGCCGTGAGGCACAGCAGCGGCGACTTTAATCCACCCGATTTTGGTAACAGTGCGTGTTTGGGGACGTGCACGTCTTGCAGGACGAGCTCACTGGTGTCAGACGCACGCAACGAAAGCTTGCCCTTCTGGTCCTTCGCGGAGAAGCCTTTGGTATCGGTCGGCACGATGAAGCCGCGGATCGACTCGACGTCGTCGAGCTTGCCCGTCTTGGCCCACACCACGGCGACCTGCGCGGTGGATCCGTTCGTGATCCACATCTTGGCGCCGTTCAACACCCACCCGTCTGCCGTCTCCTTGGCGACGGTGATCAGACCGGCGGGGTTCGAACCGTAATCGGGCTCCGTCAGCCCGAAACAGCCGATCACCTTGCCGCTCGCCATCTGCGGCAGCCAGGTCTTTTTCTGCGCGTCCGAGCCGAACGCGTAGATCGGGTACATCACCAGCGCGCCCTGCACCGACGCGAACGAGCGCACGCCGGAGTCACCGCGCTCGAGCTCCTGCATGATCAGCCCGTAGGCGACGTTGTTGAGGCCGGCGCAGCCGTATTCCTCGGGGAGATTGGCGCCGAAAAGTCCCAGCTCCGCCATCCCGGGGACGAGCTGTTTGGGAAACTTGCCGGCGATGTAGGCTTCGCCGATGACGGGCATGAGGTGGTCGTCGACCCACGAGCGCACCGTGTCGCGCACCGCGCGCTCTTCTTCGTTGAGCAGGCTGTCGATGTTGTAGAAATCGACGCCCTGGAACTTCGCGGTCATTCAGCCTCGAGTGGTCAAAGAAGGTTCGAGCCGGGCCGACACCTTGCCGGCATTGCGCGCGAACGCCGTGGTATCGGACGCCTGGAACCGGCCCCGCTCCGCTTCCCAGCGGAAGAACGTGATGTGCACGGCGGTGGGCTCGATCGTGACGAAGTTGAAGCACGACGGCCGCCCGCCCCGCGAGCGCGTGGACAGGGTACCGGTCGTGGAGACGACGACCTTACCGCCCAACACCTCGGCGCCTTCCTGGTGGTCGTGCGCGCACAGCACGACGTCCGCTCCCGACTCCAGGATGCGCCGCTGCGCCTGACGCCACCGCGACAGGCCCATGCGGTGCGAGATCTCGCCGCGCAGCACGTTGTGGTGCACGACGAGCACGCGCGCGAGTCCCGCGGCCGCCTCGCTGAAGAGCCGCTGCACGCGCAGAAACTCCGACTTGGGGAGATGGCCCTTCACGGCGATGTCGCGCACCCGCGTGGTGAGGGAGCCCCACGCGACACCGTGCGACGTGAGCGCCGACGCGATCACGGCGCCGCCGGGAATCGTGATGGTGGGCGTCACGTCGTCCCCGAAATAGCTCCGGTACTTGGTGTACAACCGGTCCTTGGCGAAGGGGACGAGGGGGCGCCACCACCATTGCACGTCGTGATTGCCGGGGATCGCCAGCACCGGGGCGGTTTGCGCCGCGACCCGCGCGAAGGCGCGCGCCCGCTGAAACTCGCCGTGCCGAGCGCGCTGCGACATGTCGCCCGCAATCACCACCGCGTCGGGCCGCAGGTCGGGGAGCATCGCTTCCAACGCCTCGATCTGGCGGATGTCGGCGACGCCGCCGAAGTGCAGATCCCCGACGTGCACCAGTTGGACGGTCACGATTCCATCTGCACGGTATAGGTGAGCGTCACTTCGCCGCCGGCGGGCACGGTGAGCCGGAAGCGCATCTCGGTGGCCGACAGCTTCTC
>DASYTD010000185.1:0-8285 GCA_036002655.1 Gemmatimonadales bacterium | reverse complement strand
CAAGAAGATCGCCTGCTCGTAGGCGACGTATAGTGCCGTGCGCCGCGCGGTGATCAGCCAATGGCCGCCGACGATCGGGTCGTAGACCAGCGGCTGTGTGTTGGTCTTCGAGATGAAGGCCCCGCCTTGGGCGCCCCAGTACCACTGATAGTTCTTGTTCCAGCCGCGGCCTTGCTGTGGCGGAATGAAGAAATACGAGGCGCCGAGGGAGCCTTGGACCTCGCCTGTGAAGGCGTTGGCGAAGAACGGGTTGTCGGGACGGTACTGGGCCCGGACGTCGCCGCGCACGGCCACGTGATGCGAGACAAAGGCACGGAATCCAAGGCCGCCATTGACCAAATGCTGGGTGAAGTCGTACGGCGGATCGGGGCCGAAGACCATCCGCGAATAGCCGCCCGAGGCGAGCAGCGTCAGGCGGTCACCCATCGGGAAGTTCAGCACGAGACTGCCGCTAATCGTGTTGACGGTGATGTCTTGCGTCCCTGCCAGATTCTGCGTGGCGACGTAGTCGCCCGTGAACTCGACCCCGATGCGGTCGCTCAAGTTGTAGCCGATTCGCGCGCCGCCCCCGAAGCCATTCTCGATCAGGAACGATCGGTCGAACCGCCACCACGAGCCGAAGCCGCCGAACTCGATGTTTTGCGCGCGTTGCGCCAGGACAGGGGGGGGACCCGCCACCAAGGTTACGAATCCCACCAGGAGAACCAGCCGCTTCATCGGGACTCCTCCCACGGCCCCTTAGGGAGCCGCCAACAGGACCGCGTTGAAGAGCAGCTTGAAGGTGCCATGCGTCTGGCCCCGGAACTGAGGCCGGAACCCGAACAGGATCACCCGTCCGCTGCCTACCGGTGCCTCCACCAGCGCCGCCTTCCCTTCCAACCGCTCCTGGAACCGGGCATAGCCGGACCGCAGGGGCTGCGGGGGATACGTCGCCAAGCCCCTAGCCGGGGCTGAAACGGTGAAGGCGGCGCTATTCTCAAAGTAGACCTGAAGGGAGTCAGGGACCCCGAGGGTAACCGGACTGCCGGGCCCCCCCACGCCCCCCAAAACCACACCGAAAATAGAGCCTGGGGCGTAAAATCGCAAAACTTGAGGACCAGATGCCTCCCCTGCTAGAACGTTGACCACCGGTAGGTTAAGGCGTGTAATCGCGAAATTACTTGAACCATCGAGGCAAACGAGCGTGCCGCCTCCCCGAACAAATTCCGAAACGGCACTCGCACCTCGTTCACCGATTCCGCCTGCGTACTGCAATGGGATGCGAGTCGAGTCGAGCCCGCCGACGATCGCCGCTGCCTCCTGGTCCGGCATCACAATGACATCGAATCGCTGCCGCAACCCTCCTCGCTTGAGATCGTTGTCGTGAAGTGTCGTGTAGCTGATCCCATACTGCTCGAACAACCAGCGCGTCCAGCCCTCATCGATGCTGGCGGTCCATGGTTGGTACAAGCCGATACGCGGCAAGCGCTGTCGCGAGCGGCCCTGACTACTCGGTGGCGGTGTTCGCACGGCCGTGACCGTGAATCCGTGACGCGCCGCGTGCTCGCTGAGGATCGCTCGGGCTCGCGGACCGCGGATGATGAGACTGTCTCCCGCGACCGTGACCATTTGTCCCGCTGCGAGCAACGCCGCGACCGCGCGCGATTCGGCATTCGTCCGATTTTTTAGGACGAACACGTCGCCAGTGCCCTCGATCCTCCCCGGCGTCGGGATCGCGCTGTCCACCTTCACGAGGTTCGCGCTGAACGCCGCGTTCACGACGTCGGCCCGCACCCCCATCACGAATGGCAAGGTCCAGCCGGCGACGTCATACGGCGGGCGATCGGCGACAGGCACATAGTGCTGCGGCTCGAGCAGATCCTTGGCGTGCGCGCGATACGGCTGGCCCATCGGTACGACCAACGACCCCGCTGCATAGCTGCGTCCGTCGGCGCTGAACGGCTCGGCGGCGCGCCAGACCTCGACGCCGCCGGCCGCAAGCAGATTCGCCAGCGTCGTCCATGATTCGGGATCGCGTTGATCGGGAGGCGACGGAAGCACATAGGCGAACGGATTGCCGGCCATCCCCGTCTCGACGGCGCGCCGGCCCAATCCGACGAACCGATCGATCACGTTCACGCGGTCCCGCGCGGCCAGCCGCACCAGCGACTCGGAGGTGATCAGCTCGTAGCGCACGATGTCGCCCAAATGCCATGTGCCGCCCGGCCATGGGGCGGGATAGTTCACGCCGCGCGCGGGCTGGCGGACCGAGTCCAACGACAGCGTGATGGGGGATCCGAGACGCGTGCTCGCCGCTTCGGTGAGGATGCCGACCATGTTGTGACGCGTGGGCGTCGAGCGGAAGCCGCCGTGCCACCACAAGTCGTACGTTTGCTGATGGGCGACGCCCGTCATTCCGGCGTCATAGAGCGCCGTGGCCATCTGCGTCCCCACCAGGTTCATCGCCGAAACGAGCGTCGGATCGAGATTCGGGTTGACGGGATCCAGGAACGGCGGCACGAAGAGACGCACGCCATTCGTGCTCTGCTGGTGCACGTCGTACACGATTTCCGGAAACCATTCCTTGTAGAGCATGCGCGTCACGAGCCGCGTCTCGACCTGTGTCAGCATGAACCAATCGCGATTGTTGTCGTGGCCGATGTACTTGTGGTACAGCCAGGGCAGGGGGCCGCCCTCGTATCGCGTTCCCTTGTAGCGGCGGTACCAGCTCACGACCGTATCGAGACCGTCAGGGTTCATGGACGGGATCATGAGGACGACGACCGAGTCGAGCAGCCGTCGCAGCTCGGGATCGGTTGCCAGCCGGTAGGCGAACGTCATGCCCATCTGACTCGACGCGACTTCCGTCGAATGGATGTTGTTGCTGATCAAGATGACGGCAGGTTGTTTCGCGCGGATCTCGACGAGCTCGGCGTCACTGAGCCGGCGGGGGTCGGCGAGCAGCGCTTGTGCCCGCTTGATCTCGGCCAAGCGCCCGAGATTGGCCGGCGAGGTGATCGTCATCAGCAGGAATGGCCGCCCCTCGGTCGTGCGGCCAAGCGTGTCCACGCGGACGAACCGGCTGCGCTGCGCGAGACTGTTCATGTAGCCGCTCACTTGTCGCCAATCGGCCAACACTGAGTCAGCTCCCGGTTCGAACCCCAGGAAGTCGGCCGGACGAATGTCGGCCGGACGGCCGTACGGCCCGACGGCCTGAAAGAGGGCGAGGAAAAGAAGCGTGTGCATTTAGATCAGACCTAGTTTGGTGCCCACCTTTTTGAAGGCGCGGAGCGCGAAATCGAGGTCGTCGCGCGAGTGGGCGGCTGACAACTGACAGCGCACCCGCGCATGTCCTTGCGGCACAACAGGATAGCCGAAGCCAGTCACGAACACGCCCTCGGCCAGCAGCAGCTCGCTCATATGAATCGCCTTCGCGGTCTCGCCCAGAATCACCGGGACGATGGGCGTGTCACCGGCCAGCGGCTCGAAGCCAAGCGCGAGCAGCTGCTCGCGGAAGTAGCGGGCGTTCTGATGCAGGCGGGTGACGAGCTCGGGGTGCGCTGCAACGTGGCGCACGGACGCCAGCGCGCTGGCGGCGACGGTCGGCGGCAGCGCATTGCTGAAGAGCTGTGGCCGCGAGCGCTGCGTGAGGTAGTCGGTCAGTGCCGCGGGGCCGGCCGTGAAACCGCCCGCCGCACCGCCAAGGGCTTTGCCGAGCGTGGAGGTGATCACGTCCACGGCGCCGAGCATGTCATAATGCTCCGCCGTGCCCCGTCCGTTCTTGCCGAGCACTCCGGTGGCATGAGAATCGTCCACGACGAGCACCGCGTCGTACTTGCGCGCCAGCGCGGCGAGATCGGGCAGCTTGGCGATGTCGCCTTCCATCGAGAAGATCCCGTCAGTGAAGATCAGCTTGCGGCGCGCCTTGCTCGCGGCACGGAGCTTCTCCTCGAGATCGGCCATGTCCGAATGCTTGTAGACCGCCGTCTGACATTTGGTGATCGCCTTGGCGAGGCGGATCGCGTCGATGATGGAGGCGTGATTCAGCTGATCGGAGATCACGACGTCGGGCTCGCTCAGGACGGTCGGGCAGAGGCCCTCATTCGCGTTCCAACAGCTCACGTAGGTGAGCGACGACTCGCAGCCCACGAATTGGGCGAGGGCGTTTTCCAGCTCGCGATGCACGGTGAACGTGCCGCAAATGAAACGGACGGACGCCGTGCCCGCGCCCCAACGGTCGAGCGCCGCTTTCCCCGCCAGCACGACGTCCGGGACGTCGCATAGACCCAGATAATTATTCGACGAGAGGATCACGACTTCGCCACGCCCTTCCATCTTCACGCGTGGGGCTTGGGGAGAATCGAGGTAGTTGAGTCGCTTGTAGACGCCTTCCTGCTTGAACTCCGCCAGCTCCTCCTGCAGCTGCCCCATGAAGCTCATACGATCTCCAGAATGACTTTGCCGGCGTCACCCGAGCGAATGGCGGCGAGTGCGTCATCGATCTTGGCGAGCGGGAACTTGTGGGTGATGACAGGCCGGGGGTCGAACTGGCCGCCGATGAGAAAGCGGCGCATCTGGTGCCAGGTCTGGTACATCTTGCGGCCAATAACGCCGTACAGCGTGATCCCCTTGAAGATGATCTCATTGGCAAAGTCCACCGGGACTGCACCGTCCGGGATTCCGAGCAGCTGCACGCGCCCGCCCAGCCGAACGGACGCGAACGCCTGGTGCAGTGCCGACGGCACGCCCGACATCTCGCACACCACATCAGCACCCTCTCCCCCCGTCTCGGCGAGGACCGTCTTCACGACGTCGTCTGTCGCCGCATTGATGGCAACGTGAGCACCCATTTTCCCGGCGAGTGCAAGCCGCTTTGGGTTCACGTCGGAAGCGATGACTTTGCTTGCGCCGGCAGCACGCGCAACGCCCACCGCGAAACAGCCGATCGGTCCGCATCCCACAACGAAAACGGTGCTGCCGGGAATCTCCGCGGTCAGCACCGTATGGAACGCATTGCCGATCGGATCCATGATCGCGCCGACTTCCGTGGGGATGTTTCCCCCATCGAGCGTCAGGACGTTGGTCGCGGGCATCGCGATATATTCGGCGAACGCGCCATCGCGATCCACGCCGATGATGCGCGTGTTCTTGCAGATGTGGCTGTTCCCGGTGCGACACTGGAGACAGTGCCCGCAGACGATGTGACCTTCGGCGGTGACGAGGTGACCCGCTCGGAGTCCCGTGACGCCGTCCCCGACCGACTCGATCTCGCCGGCGAATTCGTGCCCGACCACGATGGGTGGGCGGATGCGGCCCTGGGCCCACGGGTTCCAATCGGCAATGTGCACGTCGGTGCCGCAGACGCCGGCGTGACGGACGGCGATCAGTACCTCGCCGGGGCCTGCCACCGGCTTCGGGACGGTCTTGACCGACAAGCCCGGGGCGCGGGCGGCTTTCACAATCGCTTGCATGTGGTCGTCGATTCGGGCGATGAGCGGCAGGGAATCTATCCAGCACAGGGCGGCAGCGTGAGCCCGGCGGGGCGCGCCGGCGGGCGATGACCGGGGCGCCCGGCGCGATATCTTAGGGCGTGGCCCCTGGAGAGAGACGCGTGGCGCACGAGCCCACCACGATTCGCGAAGCAACGACGGCGAACACGCATGCAACGGTGGCCGCGCTCCTCGCGCAGGAGCCCGGCTGCCGCCGCTTGCTCGACATCCCCTGCGGCGAGGGGGCGTTCGTAAACCGCATCCGCGCCGCCGGGTACGAGGTGCACGCCGCCGACATTCAGTCCCTGCTCAAGATTGCGGGCGTCCCGTTCTCGCATGCAGACATGAACGCACCATTGCCGTTCGCGAACAACAGCTTCGACGCGGTGGTGTGCATCGACGGGATCGAGCACTTGGAACGTCCCTTCGACTTTGTCCGCGAGTCCCGGCGGATCCTACGGCCGGGGGGCGTGCTACTCCTCTCGACGCCCAACATCACCGCGCTCCGCTCACGCTGGCGCTGGTTGCTCACGGGTTTCCACAACAAGGGCAAGACGCCGCTCGATGAGACGGCGCCGAACCCCTGGCATCACATCGGCCTCATGTCGTTTCCAGAGATCCGCTACTTGCTCCACAGCAATGGTTTCCGAATCACGGCCATCGCGGCCAACCGCGTGAAGTTGGTGAGTTGGCTGTACGCACCGCTGTTGCCGCTCGCGTGGCTCGTAACGGGCTTGGTGTTTCGCCGGTGGGAGAAGGATCCCGCACTGCGCCGGCGCGACGCCGAGGTGCGCCGGCAGATCTACTCGACACCCGTGGCGTTCGGCGAGACCCTGATCGTGAAGGCGGTCTGCACAAAGCCCGCGTGACCGGTCAGAAGATCGAGCGCGTGAACCCGCCGTCGACCTGGAGCACGGCGCCGGAAATATAGCTGGCCGGTTCGGACGCAAGGAACGCCACGGCCGCCGCCAGCTCGGTGGGGTTGCCGATCCGCCCCATCGGGATTTGGGCCAGCATCTGCTTCATCATCTCGGGCTTCGTCTTGGTCAATTCCTCGACGCGCTCCGTCGCGATGAAGCCGGGGCAGATGCAGTTGACCGTGATCCCGTCAGTCGCGACTTCGTCGGCGAGCGCCTTCGCAAACCCGAGGACGCCGGCGCGGGCGGTGGTCGAAAGAATCAAGCCCGGCAGGGGCTGTTTGGCAGCCACGGACACGAGGCAGATGATTCGGCCCCACTGCGCCTTGCGCATGATCGGCACTGCGGCGCGCGCGAGGTTGATCGTCGAGAGGAGATTCAGCTCGATCGCGCGTTGCCATGCCTCCGCGGGCTGATCTTTGAACGGCGCGGCGGGAGGCCCACCCGCATTGCAAAAGAGCACGTCGAGCCGCCCGAATTCTTTGGCAGCCTGGCGCACCAGGCCTTCCGCCTGCTCGGCGACGGTCACGTCGGCAGTGAGGGGCCGGAGTGCGGCGGCGGTTTGCTCGGCCAGCTCCTTGGCGGCAATCCGCGTTGCGTTTTCATGGCGGCCGTTTACCGCGACGTGCGCGCCTTCCAGCGCCAGCGTTTTGGCGACCGCACGGCCGATGCCGCGAGTGGACCCGCAAACCAGCGCCGCCCGACCATTGAGCCCGAGGTTCAAGCGCGCTCGATCCGGACCGCGCAGACCTTCAATTCGGCCATCTTGGCGTAGGGGTCGAGCACCGGATTGGTGAGCAGATTCGCCGCCGCCTCGCGGAAGTGGAACGGCACGAACACCTGCCCGCGCGCGACCCGATCGCTGATGCGCGCGGCGGTGACCATCGAGTTGCGCCGCGAGGTGAGCCGGACCAGCTCTCCTTCGCGCACGTTGAGCTGCTTCGCGTCCTCGGGATGGATCTCCACGATCGCCGTCGGCTCGCGAGCATCGAGACCGCTCGCGCGCCGGGTCATCGTGCCGGTATGCCAGTGGTAGAGCTGGCGGCCGGTGTTCATCACGAACGGATAGTCCTCGTCCGGCAGCTCGACTGGATCGGTGTACTCGACAGGCACGAACGTGGCCCGGCCGTCCGCCGTGGGGAACGCATGGTCGAAGAGGAACGATGTCCCAGGGTGATCCTCGGTCGGCACGGGGTACTGGAGCCCCGCGCCCTCGAGCCGGTCGTAGGTGACCCCCGCCCAACTCGGCGTCACCTGCGCGATCTCTCGCATCACATCCTCGGCACTTTGAAACCTCGTAGGAAGCCCCAGCCGGATCGAGAGCTCGATGAGGATTTCTAGATCCCCCCGAGCGTCTCCAGGTGGGCTGCACGCCTTGTGGCTCAGCTGAATGCGGCGCTCGGTATTCACGAACGTGCCGGTTTTCTCGGCGAAGCTCGCGCCCGGAAGCACGACATCGGCGTAGCGGGCCGTCTCCGTGAGGAACAGGTCCTGCACGGCCAGGAACTCCAGCTCCTGGAACCAATGCTCCGCGTGCGCAATGTCGGGATCGGAGATGATCGGGTTCTCACCCATGATGAACATGCCGCGCACTGCGCTCTCGGGTCGCACGACCTCGGTCACCATCAGCCCCTTTTCGAGCGAGAGGGACTCCGCCGGCACGCTCCAGGTCGTCGCGAAGCGCTCGCGCACCTTGAGATCGCCGACGGGTTGATAGTCGGTATAGACGAAGGGAATAGCGCCGACGTCGGACGCGCCTTGCACATTGTTCTGGCCGCGGACCGGGAGCATCGCCGCGCCCCAACGGCCGATCATGCCGCACGCGAACATCAGATTGAGCAGCGACGTGACGATGTCGGTGCCGTTGGCGTGCTGCGTCAGCCCCATCGCCCAGAGCGTG